>DLSX01000119.1:0-930 GCA_002500765.1 Neorhizobium sp. UBA7851 | reverse complement strand
CGGCCTGCTTCGACCTGAGCTGGGCACGCAAATTGAGCAGGTTGGCCTGCGCCTCGAGCCGAACCGCGTCGGAGGCTGCTCCGCGCTCGCCAAGTGTCGTGTTTCGCTCGAGCACCACCTGAGCCAGCGCGATCTGGGCATTGAGCGCGTCGATTTCCGCGTTGCGCGCCGTCACGGCGGAAGCCAAGCCTTCCGTATCGAAGCGAACCAGCAGATCGCCCTTCTTGACGACGTCACCGATCTGTACCGGCAGTTCGATGACGGTAGAAGACACGCGCGACGTCAGCGTCGAGCGACGAATGGGGGNNCAAAGATCCGGCGATGCGGACCTCGTTGGCAATGTCCTGTCGCATGGCCTCGCTGACATCGACTGCCGACAGTTCAACCGGTCCCTCGGCATTCTGCTGGGCGACCCCACTGCCTGCGATGCCGATCGCAGCAACCGTCAAGATTAGGGAGAAATGCCGGCGGAAGGAAAATGTCGTCACCCGTGTCTCACTTCATATTGCTGCACGTGCTCGAAACACGCCGATATCGTCAAAATGCAAAATTGGAAACCTGCCCTGGATAGGCAAGTGGGAGCCTATCACGCGAGGAACTTGAACAAGCCAAGATTGCGGGAACATTACGGCATTCAGCGGACCGGTGCGTTCTGCACTTTTCCTTTCGGCGTAATGTTTCCGCAATGTCGCCTCCCAAGCATAAGCCGCAGATCAACGTCAAAAAGGAGATTGATCATGACAGTCCGAAAGGGCGGCGCGCTTCTATGTGTCCTGTCCACAATAGCAATGTTGATGAGCGCGCCAAGCGCCGCGGAGGCCGCAGATCGGAAGACCCGAGATATCGCGCTCGGGGTTGGTCTCGGGCTCCTGACCGGAGCGATTGCGTCGCAGGGCGATCCGCGCGGCGCCATCGGTGGTGCGGTGGCCC
>DLSX01000085.1:15115-21035 GCA_002500765.1 Neorhizobium sp. UBA7851 | reverse complement strand
GGCCCGGTCGCAAACAGCGTCCAGTAACGCGCGCTCGGCGTCTGGCCGATCAGCTGGTAGGTGCAATTTCCCGAAAGCCTTGCGCCGCTGTCATCGGTCGCGGCCGTGAAACTCAAGCCCTCCGCTCTGGCATAAAGAAGCTTTCCGGCATTGGCGCGGTGAGATTTGGCATAGGGATCGGCATCCGCCATCTGCGCCTCCGGAAAGGCCTCCCAGGCGCCGAGCTTGATCGCGCCGAAGCCGACCGTGGCATCCAGCGCCACGCGGGTCGACCAGATCCCGCCCGAAAAGGCGATTGCAAGCGCGATTGCGACGAGAAAGGGAACACGGAACACGAGCTGGCTTGGTCCTCGGCAAGACGGTGCAGGCAGGATTAGCATTGATTCTTTTGCGAAGGAACCTGCCGTACAGACCTATACATTGTTATCTATAACGCGATGCGTTATGCTCTTCGCATGATCAGGGATTTTGCGGATAGTGAGACGGAACGTATCTGGTCGGGCCTTAGAAGCCGCAAGCTGCCGCCGGATATTCAGGCCGTTGCGCTGAGAAAGCTCCGTCTTCTCAATCAGGCCCGCCAATTGTCCGATCTGCGGGTGCCGCCCGGAAATCGGCTGGAAGCCTTGAAGGGTGGTCTTGCCGGACGCTTCTCCATCCGCATCAATGATCAATGGCGTATCTGCTTTATCTGGACCGAAGGAGGGCCTGCCGATGTCGAAATCGTCGATTACCACGACTGAAACCGAGTGGCTTTCCAATCCACACCCGGGCGAGATTCTGCTTGAAGAGTTCCTGAAGCCGATGGCGCTCAGCCAGAACGAACTTGCCCGCTCGATCGCGGTCCCTCCCAGGCGCATCAACGAGATCGTGCTCGGCAAACGCTCGGTCTCGGCCGATACGGATTTGCGGCTTGCCCGCTATTTCGGGCTTTCGGAAGGTTTTTTTCTTGGCCTGCAGGCCGACTACGACCTCATGCAACGTCGCCGCGAACTCGGCGATGAACTGGAACGCATCGAACCAAGGGCTGCGTGACCGCGGACCTCACGGTACCGAATTCGTCACCACCGGGCTCACCACTGCCGTGCCCTTGCGCAGGCCGTCGCTCGTTGTCTGTCGCAGCCCTGCTGCCGGTCTTGTCGCTTCGGCGACCTTTTCGACGCCTGCCACCAGTGGCGGGGCGTTCTTGAGGGATTGCGCCAGCTGCCTCAGGACGCGGGTCGATTCACCCGAAAGCGACCGCTGCCTTGTCAGGGCCATCAGCGCCGGATCCTCGGCTTTCTTCTCGGCAACCGCATCGCCCTGTTTGTGGTTGCCTGTCGGCAGCGGATTGTCGATGCCGGGAATGGCGCGCAGCTCGATGCCCTGATGCGCATAGTCCATCAGCTTCTTGAACGTCATTGCCGGCAGCGCGCCGCCGGTCATATTGTTCATCGAGGTGAAGTCGTCGTTGCCGAACCAGACGGCCGTCGTGTAATTGCCGGTAAAGCCGATGAACCAGGCATCGCGATAGCTCTGCGAGGTACCGGTCTTGCCGCCGGTGACGATGCCGCCGTCGAGTGCCGCGCGCCGCGCCGTGCCGATCACCGGGATCTGCGTCAGGATGCGGTTCATAGACGACGTCGCTTTTTCCGAAAGCACGCGGGTGGCAGGCATCTCGTCACGGTTGAAGTCGTAGAGAACCTCGCCGCCATAACCCAGAACCTGCTCTATCCCGTGGCGACGCGACTGCATGCCGCCGGCCGGCATCACGGCATAGGCCGTCGCCTGGTCGAGCACGGTCACTTCCGATGTGCCGAGCGGGATCGTCTTGTCCATGCGCAGCGGTGTCTCGACACCCATCGCCTTGGCCGTGTCGACGATCACCTTCGTTCCGAGCACATCCTTGGCAAGCCGCACGGGAACGGTGTTGAGCGATTGCGACATCGCGGTCAAAAGCGACACGCGGCCCTTGTAGGACCTCGCATAGTTCTGCGGCGACCAGCCGCGCCAGGTGATCGGCGCGTCGGAAATCATCGTTTCCGGCGTCATGCCATGTTCCATGGCGGCCGAATAGGTGAACAGCTTGAACGAGGAGCCCGGCTGGCGCAGCGCCTTGGTGGCGCGGTTGAACTGGCTTTCGCCATAGTCCCGTCCGCCGACCATGGCCCGAACGGCGCCGCCGTTCTCGATCATCGCCATGGCGCCCTGCTTGACCTTGTAGCCTTCACCGAACTCGCGCAGGCTCGATTCCATCGCCGCATCGGCCGCCTGCTGCAGGCCCATGTCGGCCGTGGTGCGCACCACGACGGAATGGTCCCTGACCTTGCCTTCCTTGGCCAGCCGCTGCACTTCGTCGAAGGCCCAGTCGAGGAAATAGTCGGGCGATTTCACGTCGGCGCGGTCGATCGCGGTTGCCGGATTGCGGCGGGCGCCGATGACCTGGCCCTCCGACATCAGCCCGCTCTGCACCAGATTGGACAGAACGTCATTGGCGCGGGCGCGCGCCGCCGGCAGGTTGACATGCGGCGCATATTTCGCCGGCGCCTTGAACAGGCCGGCCAGCATGGCGCTTTCCGCAAGGCTGACATCGGTGATCTTCTTGCCGAAATAGAACTGCGAAGCCGCCGCCGCCCCGAATGTGCCGCCGCCCATATAGGCGCGGTCGAGATAGAGCGACAGGATCTCCTTTTTCGAAAGGTTCACTTCCAGCCATACGGCGAGGAAGGCTTCCTTGATCTTGCGCTCAAGCGAGCGCTCGTTGGTGAGGAACAGGTTTTTCGCCAGCTGCTGGGTCAGCGTCGAGCCGCCCTGCACGACGCCGCCCGCCTTGGCATTTTCCGAAAGCGCCCGGCCAAGCCCGATGAAGTCGATGCCGTAATGGTCGAAGAAGCGACGGTCCTCGGTTGCCAGAACCGCCTTGATCAGATGATCCGGCAGCTCGTCGATCGGCACGGAATCCTCATGGATGATACCGCGATGGCCGATCACATTGCCGTATCGGTCGAGGAAGGTGACGGCAAAATCGCCGCGGTTCTTCCAGTCTTCCTTGGTTTCCTCGAAGGCTGGAAGCGCAAGCGCCAGCAGCACGACGGAACCCGCCGTGCCGAGCGTCATCGCCTCGCCGGCGGCCTCGAATGCGAGCTTTTTCCAACCGCGCACGCGAAAACGACGGAAGAATATGGTGATTTCTTCCCAGGCCTCGGAAAGTTTGAAGCCGAGATTCCAGACGGTCGAATCGATCCAGGAATCGATGCGCAGCAGGATATGGCGCTTCTTGCGCGGCCGTTCCTCGTCTGCCTTGCGTTCGTCCTGCACTCTATCCTCCCCGTCCGCAAAGGCTTGATCAGCTTTCGCGTTTGGCTTGACGTGGCCCCTGACAGCGATCAAGAGCATAAGCTGGCCACGGTTAATCAGCATTAGCTGACAATTGGTTGATGCGCGATTGCAAAATCGCAATGTGAAAAGGGCGGCCGACACGAATTGTATCTCTCTGCCGCAAAAGTGATGATGAACGACTTACCTTTCTGGAAACTGAAGTCCCTCGACGAACTGACCCAGGGCGAGTGGGAGAGCCTGTGTGACGGCTGCGGCCTCTGTTGTCTCAACAAGCTGGAGGACTGGGACACGGGCGACGTGGTGTTCACCTCGGTTGCCTGTCGGCTGCTGGACGGTGAGAGCTGTCGCTGCAGCGACTACCCCAACCGGCAGAAGACCGTGCCCGACTGCATCCAGCTGACGCCGCAGGAAGTGCGCGACATCCACTGGCTGCCGCCGACCTGCGGTTATCGCCTCGTGCGCGACGGCGAGGATCTGTACTGGTGGCATCCGCTCGTTTCCGGCGATTCCGAGACCGTGCATCAGGCCGGCATCTCTGCGCGTGGACGCACCGTCAGCGAGAAGGATGTCGATGTCGAGGACTTCGAGGATTATGTGGTCGACTGGCCGCTGAAAGTCGGCGGCGAACGTTAAATCGAGAAAAAGCACAGGTTTCTGCTGCGGGTGTACGAAACCGTACCAAGCATTCTGAACGACTAAAACGATCTTCTTCTATGTTGTTTGGCGCATATATTGTCTATTCATGCGCTGATATGTATCGTTGCAATTGTCGAAAATCGTGATTTCACTTCATGAATGCTCAAAGCAGTCTCGCAGATCGCCTTTATGAGGCAGCCTTGGTCCCCGAACTCTGGACGGAGACTTGCGAGCGGCTGGCGCTTGAAGCCGGGTCATCGACGGCCTCGATCTTCACCGTCGATGCGAGCGGCAATCATCGTTACGTCACCACGCCCAACATCGCGGACCTGTTTGCCAAATTCGTCGCCAGCGATCTGAGATTGAAGAACACGCGCCCGGCCAAGGCCATGCAGGCGTCGCCATTTTCCTTCGTGCGCACATCCGACCTGCTGACGCCGGAAGAGATGCAGGAGGACATCATAGATCGCGAATTCCTCAAGCCGCATGGTATAGACTGGGAGGCGGGCTGGGCCTTCCAGGAGCCGACCGGCCATGTGATCGTGATCACCCTCATGCGCACGCGCGGCCTCGATAATTTCTCCCACGCACAGATTGCCAAGCTGAATGATCTGAAACCGGATCTCGCCCGCGCAGCCTATATGGCGTCGAGGCTCGCCTTCAACGAAGCGCGCTCGATGACAGAGACCTTGTCCATGCTTGGACTGCCGGCCGCTGTGATTGGCGATGGCGGCCAGATGCTTGCCGCCAATCCGGAGCTTGAAGCTCTGTCTCCGCGTATCCGCACCGGCGCGGGTGACAAGATCGTGCTTGAAAGCACAGGCGCTCGTGCACTGCTCGACGAGGCGATCGAACGCTACAAGGCGCAAGCCGTACCGACCGTCCAGTCGGTGCCGATGGTTTCCCTGCGCGAGGGAACCCCGCCGCTGATCATGCATCTCATGCCCGTTCGCCGCGCTGCGCGCGATATCTTCTCGCGCTCCATGGCCGTGCTTGTCGTGACACAGGTGGGCCAAGTGGGGCCGCCGGATATGCGGGTACTCTGCGGGCTCTTCGATCTGACGCCCGCCGAAGCCAAGGTGGCGCGCGGCATAGCCATGGCCCAGACCCCGGAAATGGTCGCCGCCTCGCTCAATATCTCGCTGGAAACGGCGCGCTCGCATCTGAAGCGGATCATGCAGAAAACCGGTACGACCCGGCAGGCGGAACTTGTTCTGCTTCTCTCCGGCCTCAATGCGCCGGGCGTCGGTCCGGGCGGGCGGTAGAACTGAATTTGGTTGCAAATTGTAAAAATACAATCAATAATGGCGTTTCGCTCAAGCTGGGGGATGCCATGCCGGACGCCGTCGATATGCTGCGAAACTACCGTGAACTCCTGCGCGAAAGACAACTGGCCATGGCCGGTAAGCTTGTCGATAATCCGGGAGGGGCCGATCAGATAGCTGTTGCGGTCAACAATGCGGCCGGGTTCGCCACGCTTCAGTCAGCAATCGATACGGCGGATGACGTGATTGCGGAGCTTGGCGGCTGAGATCGGTCGCTGGCGGCGGTTCCTGGAGCCTCAGCCGATAGCCATGTGACGATATATCTGCTTTTGTGCCTTGACCTTCCCATGATGGGAAGCCTTACATGCGGATGCGAAAGGATCGCATCCCATGAACCAGCACCCTGGACATATCATTTCCGGCGCAGCCGGCCCGCTGACCATTCCCGTCGAAGGCATGACCTGCGCCTCCTGCGTACGGCGCGTCGAGACCGGCGCTGCCAAGCTGCCGGGCGTGAAGGCAAGCGCCGTCAATTTCGCCACGAAGAAACTCACCGTCGAGACGGACGAGGAGTTCGACCCGCAGGCGCTGGAAAAGGCGATCCACAAGCTCGGTTACGAGATACCTGCCGGCGCGATGGACCATGCTTTGCTTGAGGCAGGGATGCTGGTGGAAAAGGATCTGCCGGAGGCTGCCCCTCACCC
>DLSX01000085.1:14372-15066 GCA_002500765.1 Neorhizobium sp. UBA7851 | reverse complement strand
GGCAGCCGGATGAGGGGCTACGCCACCACCAACCAAAGCCACCAGCATCACTCAACCCACCCAACCGACGACCACGCCCACATTCACCGGGGCGAGGAAGCTTCCCTCAAGCGGGATCTGGCGATCGCCTTCATCCTCACCCTGCCGCTATTCGTGCTGGAAATGACCGGCCATGCCTACGAGCCTTTCCACCACTGGCTGATGGGCGTCATCGACACTCAGAACCTCTATTATCTCTATTTCGTCCTCGCCACGGCGGTGATCTTCTGGCCTGGCCTGCGTTTCTTCAGGAAGGGCCTGCCGGCGCTGTTCCGCGGCCATCCGGAAATGAACTCGCTTGTCGCAGTCGGCGTCGCTGCCGCCTACGGTTATTCGCTCGTCACCACCTTCGCGCCCGGCCTCCTGCCCGAAACCGCCCGCTACGTCTATTACGAAGCCGCCACCGTCATCGTCACGCTGATCCTCTTCGGTCGACTGATGGAGGCGCGCGCCACCGGCCGCACCGGTGCCGCAATCGAAAAACTCGCAGGCCTGCAGGCAAAGACCGCCTGCGTCGAACGCGACGGGCGCGAGATCGATGTGCCGACGGCGGAGGTCGTTCCGGGCGATATCGTCGTCATCCGTCCGGGCGAGCGCATCCCCGTCGACGGCACGGTGCTCGACGGCCAGTCCAATATCGATGAATCGATGATTT
>DLSX01000085.1:0-14261 GCA_002500765.1 Neorhizobium sp. UBA7851 | reverse complement strand
CTCGCCAGCATCATCCGCATGGTCGAACAGGCGCAAGGCGCAAAGCTGCCGATCCAGGCGCTGGTCGACCGGGTGACCGCATGGTTCGTCCCGGCGGTCATAGCGCTTGCCGTCATAACCTTCGCCCTCTGGTACATCGTTGGCCCCGACCCGAAGATCACCCATGCGCTGATCGCTTCCGTCGCCGTGCTCATCATTGCCTGCCCCTGCGCCATGGGGCTTGCCGTGCCGGTCTCGATCGTCGTCGGCGGCGGCCGGGCGGCGGAACTCGGCGTGTTGTTCCGCAAGGGCGATGCGCTGCAGGGCTTGGCTGATGTGTCGACTGTCGTCGTCGACAAGACCGGCACAGTCACCAACGGGCGGCCGGAACTCACCGATTTCATTGTCGCCGAAGGCTCTGGTGAAAACGAAACCCTGGCGCTGGTCGCCGCCGTCGAGGCCCGCTCCGAACACCCGATTTCCGATGCCATCGTCAAGGCCGCAAAGGCGAGGGGGCTTGCAACCGGCAGTACCGAGGATTTCTCCTCGGTCACCGGTTACGGCATCCGCGCAAAGGTTGGCGGCCGCGAGGTCGCAGTCGGCGCCGATCGTTACATGCAAAAACTCGGGGCTTCCGTCGATACTTTTGCCGAAGCTGCCAAACGCCTCGGCGACGAGGGCAAGACGCCGCTTTACGCCGCCGTCGACGGAAAGCTCGCCGCCATCATCGCGGTTGCCGACCCGCTGAAACCGTCGAGCGTGGATGCGATCCGTGCCCTGAAGGCGATGGGCGTCGAGGTGGTCATGGTCACCGGCGACAACCGCCGCACGGCAGAGGCGATTGCCCGGCAGGTCGGCATAGACAGGGTGGTTGCGGAAGTGCTGCCTGAGGGCAAGGTCGAGGCGGTGCATGCGTTGCGGATGGGCGATGCGCTCCCGGTAATCTCCCCCCNNCCCCCCTCTGCCCTGCCGGGCATCTCCCCCTCAAGGGGGGAGATCGACCAGCCGCAAACTCGCCTTTGTCGGCGATGGCATCAACGATGCCCCGGCATTGGCCGAGGCCGATATCGGCATTGCGATCGGCACCGGCACGGATGTGGCGATCGAAAGCGCCGATGTGGTGCTGGTCGGCGGAGAACTCACTGGTGTGGTTTCGGCGATTGCCGTCAGCCGCGCAACGATGAAGAACATCCGCCAGAACCTGTTCTGGGCCTTCGGCTACAACGTCGCGCTGATCCCGCTTGCCGCCGGTGCGCTTTATCCCGCCTTCGGTCTCACCCTTTCGCCGATGATCGGCGCCGGAGCCATGGCGCTGTCCAGCGTCTTCGTGCTCGGCAATGCGTTGAGGCTGAAAACCTTCAAACCGGAGGATGTGGCATGAATATCGGTGAAGCATCGGGCGCATCCGGCGTCTCGGCCAAGATGATCCGTTATTACGAACAGATCGGCCTGATCGCGCCCAAGGGCCGCACGGAGAGCAATTACCGGCTTTATGGCGAGGCGGAAGTGCATGTGCTGCGCTTCATCAAGCGAGCGCGTTCGCTCGGCTTTTCGCTGGAAGAGACCGAGACGCTGTTGAAACTCTGGCAGGACAAGAGCCGCACGAGCGCTGCCGTCAAGGAAATCGCCACCACTCATATCAATGACCTCGAACGCCGTATCGCCGAAATGCAGGGCATGGTGAAGACGCTGAAACACCTTTCCCATTGCTGCGGCGGCGACCACCGCCCGGATTGCCCGATTCTGGATGATCTGGCGGGCGAGAGCCCGAAAGACGGCGAAAGCGCCGCATAGCCAAACATCGTATCGACCACGCATAAAGACACGAACATCAAGGAGTTTTTCAGATGACCGCCATTTTCACCGTTGCCGACATGACTTGCGGCCATTGCGAAAAGACCGTCCGCGCCGCTCTTTCCGAAGCGCTTCCCGGTGCCGCTGTCACCATCGACCTGCCGTCCCACAAGGTGACCGTCGAGGGTGACAAGGCTAAAGCGGAAGAGGCCATCCGCGAGGCAGGTTACACGCCGGAAGCAGCCGTCGCCTGAGCGGTCGAAGATGGGGGAGAAAGCCATGAGGCAACGGATCATCGTCTGCCCGCTGATCGAAAATGACGGCGCCTATCTGCTCTGCAAGATGCCCTCGGACCGGGGCGTGTTTCCCGGCCAATGGGCTCTTTCGGGCGGCGGCATGGAGGCCGGGGAAAAGATCGAGGAGGCACTGCGCCGCGAAATCCGCGAGGAACTGGGCGAGGCTCTTCGGATCGCCGAAGTCACGCCCTGGACCTTTCGCGACGATGTCAGGGTGAAAACCTATCCGGACGGCTCGACGGAGGAGATCTACATGATCTACCTCATCTTCGATTGCCGTGCCGAAAACCGCGATATCGCCATCAACGACGAGTTCGAGGATTTTGCCTGGGTTCGCCCCGGCGAATTCGAGGCTTATGATCTGAATGCCGCGACGCGGGTGACCTTGGCGGCAAAGGGTTTGCTTTCGGGTTGAAAACCGGGATTTGAGGTGCGTCAGTGTTGTCGATCAGGTCTTTGCCGTATGCGATTGAAGATCGGCCCGCCTGCCTGGCCGATCTTCAATTCCAACACACCTGACTTCTTCGCTCCTGAAGAGCGGCCGCAATATTCCGAATTTATGCAATCTCTCGTCTTGAAACGTCCCTATCTCGTCCTGCGGGATGGCGATGAGGTCGTGGGATGCGGAGGGCTGAAGGTGATTGCGCAAGAGAAGACCGCCTTCCTCTCCTGGGGCATGGTTGCGAGACACTACCACGGCAAGGGCGTCGGTCGCTTCCTTGCCGAAGCCCGCCTCAACCTCGCTAGAGGCATTAAGGAGGTCGAGACCGTCACGCTCAACACCAGTCAGCATTCGCGAGGCTTTTACGAGAAGCTCGGTTTCACTGCGACCAAGGTGACGCCGAACGGTTACGCGCCGCGGCTGGATCGCTGGGATATGATTTTGCAGGTTAAGTAGATGCAGAAAGCCCCGCCACCATGTTGAAATGCCGCCCGGCGCTTCCATCCGACGTCCGGATGATCATCGACCTGCATGTGTCGATGAGCCAAAACACCTATGCGCATATCCTGCCCGAAGCCTACCTGAAGGACGTTCTTCCGGCCGAGAAGCGGGACCTTTGGCAAAAGCGCTGCGCCGTACTGCCATCTCCCGATCACCTGATCATCGTCGCCTGCGACGGAGCGGAAATCGCCGGTTTCTGCTGTTTCGTCTTCAACGAGGAGAAGGAATTCGGCACCTATCTTCACAATCTCTACGTATCGCCGTCTTTCCAGGGGAAGGGCGCTGCGAAAACGCTTCTCCGCGAGGCGCTTTCCACCTTCGAGCATTCGCGAAAAGACCTGCCGGTCCATCTCGTCGCCTTTGCGAAAAATACGAAGGCGAGAGCCGTCTACGACCGGCTGGGGGGCGTGGTGATCGAAAGGCGGGAGGTCGCGCGCGCGGGTAATCCGGCTGTGGAACTCGTGCGCTATCAGTGGCCCACAGCGCACGACCTTCTGGAAAAGCTTGCGGCTTGACTGATGTCGCCGGCCCATAACCGACGCATTCGGATGCGAAACAGCTTCCATTGGCATCCCCCCACCGAAATCCAAGCAGGAAGAACCGTCCGATGAACGACACCTGTCCCGTCCGAACTCCGGCCCAGCGGCAATATATGGAGATCGACGAGAAGGCCCGGCATGTCATGATGGCAAGGATCTACAAGGCGATCGAGGATGCGACGGTCGAAGCCGCCGAAGAGCTGAAATCGACCGAATGGAGGGAAGCACCGCCGGCCTACGAATATTTCGTCTCGGTCGCCCACCAGAAGCTATTCGTCCACCTCTGCGGCGGTGATCCCGAAACCTTTAAAGGCGGCGATCCTGAACTGGCCGCCCATATCCTGACGAACGGCCGGAACATCGTTGATCATTATTTTATCGGCGCAAAGGCGGAACCGGACGCGGATAAAACCTAAGGCGCTGCGTCGGAAACGACATCGGCTCTTGTCCGCTTCTTCGCCATCTCGATCACCGGCTTTTCGATGAGGTAGAATCCTGCCAGTGATACGGCTGTGACAGCCAGCGACAGGAGCGGCAGCACCGCCCAGTTCCACGAACCGGCATCCACGTCGCGGGCGACGAAATACCAGAACAACGCGATCCCGTGCAGCAGGTAGATCCCGTAGGTCGCTTCGCCGAGCACGCGGCTCGCGGAGGAGGTGAACAGGCCGAACAGGCTGCAGCCCGATGCGATCAGCAGGAAGGCGGTGCCGGTCAGCGCCAGCTGCGGCACGCCATTGGTCTTAAGCGGCAACAGCAGCGCAGCAGCGAGAAGCAGCGCAAGCACCGCGCTGGCTGACACCCTGTTAGACAGCGCTTGCAGCTTATATCGCTGCGAGATTTCGTAGGCGATCATGCCGAAGGCAAAACACGCGCCGACATGCGCCTGCAGGCTGAAGATCGCCAGCGGCGGCAGGCGTAAAGCTAATACCGCCACCACGGCAAGAAGAGCGATCCGCCTTTCCGCCGACGGGATCCTGACGATCACCCATGCGCCGAAAGGCAGCGAGAGATAGAAAAGCCATTCGTAGCGCAGCGTCCAGACCGCCTGCGCAATCACGATATCCGTTTCGCGATAGCCGTTGATCGGCGGTGCATCGACCATGGTGAAGGTTATCCACTGAAGCATGGCCGACAGGTTCTCGATTGGCGCAACCTGCATCCTGAAACCGGTCATCCAGAAAACCGTCAGGAAAACCAGAGCCATGGCGATGAGATACATCGGTAGCAGCCGGGCAAGGCGGCCGATATAAAGCCGTTTCCAGTCAAGGTTGCCGCCGCTGCGCACCAGCTGTCCATAAAAGAGATAGGCGGTGATCATGAAGAAGATGGCGACCGCGACCGGCCCCACGTTTTTCATGAATATGTTACTCGGCACATCCCAGTAACCGACAGTCAGCCTTTCCAGATGCGCGCCGAAATGATGCGCCGTTACGCCGATTGCCAGATAGCCTCTTATCCCGTCGATACAGGCATTCCTGTTGCCGCCGGAAGGGCGAAGATTGAACGCGGAAGCCGCAGCGCTCGCCAGCATCACACAGAGCGTCACCGATAGGATGAACCACAGGAGCGCGATCATCGGCGTGCCTCCGCCGGTATCGGGCCTCGCCAAGCCTTGCGGCCCGGCAAGCGGGGTCTGAATGACGCAAAGTATAGTGGCGGAAGATTACAGTAAAACGCCTCGTTCATGCCACAGGTCTCCGTTGCTCCAGAGGCCTGCCGGGCCACCATGGAGCTGAAGTGCTGCTCAATAAAAGACGCCGCGGAACGTGAGGAACGCTCCGACCATGGATGGGACGGATCGGAAAACGCCATCGGCGTCGCATCAATACGGAATCGCTGTATTTACGGGGGTGCCATCATGAGAAAAATCCAATCGGAACGCTCGTTGCACAGCAATCCGTGAGGATCGAAGGCAGAGAGCCAGCTGGTTGCCGAGGGATAGGCGCTCGGAGGAGCCACCCGCTTGAGCGGGTCCGGTGGATAGCAAAAGTATTGCGCCAAATAGACGGTGGATCAAGTATAAAATGGAAAATCAATATTATGTTATGCCGTCATACTTTTCACATCCGAGTTGCGATCGTATTTGGCAGCCGTTTCTGTCGTTTGAATTTTCTGCACTGGCGAAATGCAGTGTCTCCCCTATGTCGGGAAGACACCGGAAACGAGGAATTCCGGAAACAAAGGGAGGTTGTCATGCACAAGAACACCATCTGCCTGTGGTACAACAAGGACGCCGAGGATGCGGCCCGGTTTTATGCGCAGACATTTCCCGATAGCGCGCTCAGTGCGGTAATCCGCGCTCCCGGTGACTATCCGGATGGCGTCGAGGGCGATGTTCTGGTGGTGGAATTCACCGTTGCCGGTGTGGCCTGCGTCGGCCTGAACGGCGGCTCGCATTTCAAGCACAACGAATCCTTCTCCTTCCAGATTTCCACCGAGGATCAGGAAGAAACGGACCGTTACTGGAACGCCATCGTCAAGAATGGCGGCGAGGAAAGCGATTGCGGCTGGTGCAGGGATCGCTGGGGCATTTCCTGGCAGATCACGCCGCGCACGCTGATGGAAGCGCTGAAAGTCGGCGGTGCCGAGGCCAAGCGCGCCTTCGACGTGATGATGACGATGAAGAAGATCGACGTCGCCGCGATCGATGCCGCCCGTCGCGGCTGAATGAGGGCTTTGCTCCGCTCCGTCGTCATTGCCGCAGGGCAATATGACATCGTGCTTTAATGCCGCTTGCAAACGGGCCGGCATGAGGAGTATGGAGCACCCATTCCAACAGGTATCGAGACGATCCCGGTATGGCTCGGGGTCTTCCCCCGGCTAAGCTGCGGCCGCCGTCGAAAACGGCGTCGCGGAGCGCCCACGTATCATGAAAGCAACAACGGCTTATGCCGTCGGCGGCAACGCCATTCTGGCCGGCATCCTCCTGATGCTGGTGGGCGACCTGATGTTCGCGCTCAACGATGCCATGGGCAAATGGCTGGTCGCCAGCTTTTCGGTCGGGCAGGTCCTGTTGCTCCGCTCTCTCGGGGCCTTTCTGGTTTTGGGCCCGATGCTCGCCCGCAGTTCCACCACGTCACTTCTGAAGGTCGAGAAACCCGGCCTGCAATTCGCCCGCGTGCTCATGGCGACCGGCGATACCGGACTGTTTTACGCCGCCGTGGTCTATCTGCCGCTTGCAGACGTCATGACCTTCTACATGGCCGGGCCGATCTATGTCGCGGCGATTTCGCATTTCTTCCTGGGAGAGCGGATCGGCTGGCGGCGCTGGCTTGCGGTCCTGATCGGCTTTGTTGGCGTCATCATCGCGCTTCGCCCGTCGGAAGCCATGCTGTCATGGCCGTCGGTCTTTGCCCTGGTCGGCAGCCTGTCCTTCGCGCTCTCGCTGGTGCTCGGCCGCGTGTTGCGCTCGACGCCGGATGTGACGCTGGTCACCTGGCAGACGCTCGGCGCGCTTGTCGCCGGCATCTTTTTCAGCGTCGGCAACTGGAGCCCGTTCACCGGCAGCGAACTTTTCGCGCTGCTTCTGCTCGGCGTCGTCTCCTGCTCGGCGCATCTCTTGATCACCCGCTCGCTCAAGCTTGCGCCCGCCTCGGTGCTTGCGCCGCTGCAATATACGCTTCTGTTGTGGGCGATCGTCTTCGGCTGGGCCTTCTTCGGTGATTTCCCCGATACCCAGACGCTGATCGGCGCCGCCGTCATCGTCATTGCCGGCATGTTCATCTTCCACCGCGCCAGGGTGAAGGATGAGGAGCCGGTCGTGCCCAACAGTTCCAGCCACGGGTGAGGGGATGGCCAGTGAGATGGTCAGCGTCGTCGCAAACGACCTTTTCTGATGGGACGAGTATCCCGTCGTTTCGGTATGCGATGGCGATTGGAGTGGTGAATGCTTCAGCCTCTTTGACCTGAGCGGGTTTTACCCCCATTTAGGTGGCATGCGGAAACACGATAAAAGCGACATCGAACTGATCAGGACATGGACGCTTCCCGCGGCGGTGACCATGGGCTCGGCCGTCCGCGCCAAGGGGATCCTGCAGGAGATCCAGTCAAGGCTTCCTTCCGGGTCCAGGAGGTCGATCTCGCTTGAAGGCGTCGATCTGACATTGGCGATGGCAGCCCAAGACAAGCTCGCCTTCAACGCGGCGGCGACCATTGCTGCAAAGGTGATCGAAGAGGCAGGATCACTCCCCGTTATCCCGCGCGAAATCGAGGACATCCTGACCATCAAGACCAGTGAGCGACATCGCTGGCTGGCCGATGGACGTCTTCCGAGTGCGGGTACCAGAACCGTCAGGCTTAACGGGCGTGCTCGTCGGATCACGTTCCACGTTTTCGACCCGAGGATTATCGAAGACCTCCTCGACCGGGGCGCAGTCGATGAGTGGCGGGTGGAAGACGCGGAAGCGAAAGCTGAAAAACGACGCAAGGCGGCCTATCAGGCGAAACTGACGCGCTCACTCAAGAAGAAGAGCGAAAAGCGATCGAAGACGTCGCAAAACGGCTCCGAAGATCCTGCCTCGGAGCTTCGCGGCTGGGAAGAGTTCGACATAGACGGATTGCTTCGCTAGGCACGAAGTTCAGTCAGCGCAAGAACCCGGTACCTCTCGTCATGGCCCTGTGTCGTGGCGGCTTTTTGCCCGAAGCGGTCATCAGGTCGCCCGAACATCCGGCAGGCTTCTTGCGCAGTCGACGATCGTGTCAGCAGCCGGGCGCGGTGTATAGCCGAGAACCTTTCTTATCTTTTCGGTCGACAGTCGAAACCGCCTGCCGACCAGGGGGGCGATCGTCCTGAGTTGCGGATTGAATGGGATCAGCAATTTCGTGAGGAAGACAGGCAGGTGCTTGGTCGGGACATTCATCGCCTGTCGGCCGAGGCCATGCCTCAAGGCGGCGGCGATGTCGCCCATCCAGAGGAAGTCGCCGGTCGCGATGAAGCGTTCGTTCTTTGCATGTGGGGATGTCATCGCCCGGATGTGAATATCTGCCAGATCGCGGACGTCGGTGATCCAGAAGCCGAGTTTCGGCAGGACCTTCGGCTGTCCTTTCAGCAATCCGCCGATGATATCGACCGATCCCGTCGTTTCGGCAGATAGGACGGGGCCGAAGATCGCGCCGGGCATGATGGTGGTGAATTCGATCGCGCCGTCCTGCGCGCTCACGAATTCCCAGGCCGCTTTCTCGGCGAGAATCTTCGAGACGCGATAGGCGTCGAACTGGGGATCGTCGGGATTGGCCCACATGGTTTCGTCGCTGACGACGTCCCGGCTCAACGGTTGTCGAGCGGTGGCGGCGGCCGATGTCATGACGAGACGTTTCACGCCAGCCTTTTTCGCGGCTCTTAAAACCCTGAGCGTGCCGTCACGGGCCGGTGCCACCAGTCCGTAACGATCGCCGCTCGCAGCGCCGGTGAGCGGCGACGCGACATGCAGAACGTAGTCGCAACCCGCCATAGCATCATCCCAGCCGGCATCGTCGAGCAGGTCTGCGGCGTGAACCATCAGGTTCGCATCCGCCTCGACCTCGCGCGCAACGGCCGCACGGATTTGCGCTTCCTTGCTCAAGGAGCGCACGGTGGTTCGAACGCGATAGCCGCGCTTCAGCAGTTCGACGATGCACCAGCCGCCGACATAACCGGTTCCTCCGGTGACCAATACGGTTTCAGTCATGGATATCTCCTGATTTTCCAAGCCAGAGAGGAAGCTTTCCTCGTCTGCTGATACGATAGACCGCCGCAGGCGGCAGATTGTGGATGGTTCGGCCAAGGAGCGTCGCCTTCAGGCCCAGGCGGTCGAGAATGACACGTGGGACAGGGCATCTGGGGCCATAGGTAAACTGATAGAAATTGCCGCCGGCACGCAGGTGCCGAAAGCTGCTAGACAGGATCGCCATCACCTGGCGCGGCGGCATGGAGAGAAGCGGCAGGCCGCTGACGACGGCTCCGCATTCGACGCCCAGCCGATGGCCGCCAAGGCGCGCTGCATCGGTCGTCACGACCTCTGCTGCGGGAAACCTGTGCGCCATCATGTCTGCAAAGCAGAGCTCTCGCTCGACGAGGACAAGCTTATCCTCCCTGACGCCCCGACCGAGCAGCGCGCGCGTGAACACCCCGGTGCCCGGGCCAAGTTCGATGACATGCCCGGTGTTCCCATCGATCTCCTGAGTGATGAGTTGGGCGAGCGAACGGCTGGACGGCGTGACCGAAGCAACGCCAAGCGGCCGCCGCAGCCACGCCTTGAGGAAGAAAAGGCCGTCGGAAATAGCGGATGTCGAGTTCAAGATCATCTTCCCTGGCGTCCGGGTTGCTCACGATTGATCGGAAAAGTCTACGGGTGTATACCTCACAAAGAAAGATAAGTCTACACATGTAGACGCGGAAGGAATTGAATGACGAAGGATGCGGCGAAAATGGGCAGAAGTGCTTCCGGGACACGGGATGCGATCCTTACTTCGGCCCGGCGCGCCTTTGCCGAAAAGGGCTATGACGGCGCTGGCGTGCGTGAGATCGCAGCCGGTGCCGGGGTCACCGCTATGCTGGTGAACAGGTATTTCGGTTCGAAGGAGAAACTGTTTGCCGAGGTCGTCGCGTCGACCATGGCTTCCCCGACGATCCTGACGCGTGAAAATCTTGCCTCGACCGATCTTGCGAGGACGATGGCGAAGGCGCTCGTCAGCATCACCCGCGGTGAGGATACGCCACTGGATGGGTTCCTGATCATGCTGCATTCGTCATCCAGCAAGCGGGCAGCCGAAATTGGCAGGGAACAGATCGAGGCGGGACATCACAACACGATGAAGAGTGCACTCACAGGGAACCTGGTTCCTGAACGTGCAGCGCTAATCCTGTCGATCGTCGCGGGGTTTCAGGTCATGCGGCAGATGATGGGCCTGTCCGCCTTGACGCAAGCCGATCCCGAAGACCTTGTCGATCTGATCGCACCGCTCCTGCGGACGTTGATCGAGGGGGGCGGCTCAAGCTGAGGTTTGAGGACAACGGACGTCCGCTATTGGCGCTTCTCTGCCATGACGGAAAACCACCCAATGCGCTCTTCGAACCGAAAGGAGGCTCAAGCCGCGCTCTTCTCCAGCGACGCGATGAACGCATCGAAGGCGTCGATATCGTAGCGAAGCGTGTTGCTGGTGATCGTCTCGAGCGGAAGGCCGGTTTCCGGCAGTTCCCAGCGCACGCGACCTCCCAGAACGGTCTCCATCTGTCGGTACCAGCGCAGAAGCGGCGGCTGGAGTTGCACATTGAGATCGAAGCGATCCCGCGCTTTTGACATATCGGCATCGCGCTGCCGTCTGGCGATCAGCGGATCGATGACCTTGACCAGATAGGCATCGGCAAAGCCGAGCCGTTTTTCGATAAATGCCGCGCGGCTCGCCTCGAGCTGCAACCGCCATTGAGATTCGGGAAGAACACCGATCTGCCACATGCACCAGCTGTAATGCAGTTTCTGCGGGTCGGTGTCGCAGACGGCATGGCCCGTGTCGCGCTCCATGGCCAGCGCATCGCCCCACCGCTTGGCGTTCCAGTTTGCCCAGTAACGGGCTGTCGCCAGCCCCGTCTCCGGCTGCTCTCTGCGGTCGGCCGGATAGCTCTCCCGGATGAGATGGGAGTTTGCGTGAGCCCTGCACCATGTGGTTTTTCCCGCCGCGCTGATTCCCTCGACGACAATGATCATCATGCTCCTCCCTCGGGTTAATCCGGTAGAAGCGGAAACCGCTCCATCTCGTCTGCTGCTTCAGCCATCTTCCCGGCGAACGCCGCCGTCGGGATCGTCGATCCGCGCCGTCAGCACATGGTCGCGCCATTTCCCGTTGATCTTGAGATAGTCCCGGGCGCGCCCTTCCACCTCGAAGCCGAGGCGCTGCAGCAGTTGAGCGCTCCTGGCATTCTCGGGGAGGTAATTCGCCATCACCCGGTGCAGTCCGTAGGTTTGGAACACATGCGGGATCAGCGCGTCGAGAACCTCGAACATGATGTTCCTGCCCTGCATCTCCCTGTCGATCGAATAACCGAGATGGCAGGCAAGGAAGACGCCGCGCACGACATTGGTGAAATTGGCGACTGCAATGATCTCGCCGCCATCCTCCAGCCGGGCAACATATCTGTAGGCAACGCCTCGAAGAGCCTCGCCGGCAAAATCCCTGGCCCTGTCTTTCCACGCCGCCGCCGAGTGATAATCCTCTGAGCGCAACGGTTCCCAGGGGCCAAGATGGTCGACATTGCGCAGGTAATAGGTACGGAGGTCACCCGCATCACCGGCGCTCACCAGCGTGATCACCGTGCGTTCTGTCCTTATGCCCTGCATCCTGCCGACCCTGTGATGTGAACCGCGCTCGAGGCGCAATCTCTTGAAATGGCAAAACTATCCAGATTTCAAATCTGCATTTGGCCTCTGTCCACACCTACATCGGTTTCGTCGCGGCGAGGAGAAGAAACGGCGGGCGTCGCAAATGGATCGCGAGCGAGGGCCGCTCGTCCAGAGCCTCTGCTGTCGGCGTCGGCTCCTTGAAATGGTCGAGCTGGAAGCCCGCGCCGAGAAGCGTACCGACATATGTTTCGCACGTCCGGTGAAACTTCACCACACCATCCACGAACCATTTGGTCTGGCGGATGCCCTGATAGTGATAATTATCCAATGGCCAGCTGACGGCATTGTCCTGAGTGTCTTTTGTCCATCCGACCGGGTTTGCCGTGCAGATCGGGTGTTCGACGGAAAAGATGAAACGGCCGCCGGGCGCGAGCCAGTCGAATACCTTTTGAACCACGCAGCCATAGTCATCGACATAATGCAGCGCCAGCGATGACACGACCAGGTCGATGCTCTTTTCGGCAGCGACGTGAGATTCGATGGAACTGCAGATATAGTCGATATCGGAACTGTCGGTGAGGCGTCTCGCTTCCGCGACCATGTTCTCCGAAACATCCAGCCCGGTCACAGAGATTGCGCCTGAGGAATGCACAAAACGGGCGAAATCACCGAAACCACAGCCGAGATCAAGGATGCGCAACCCCTTGAGGTCCGGCAGCAGCGCGCGTAGCGCCGGAACTTCCAATGCGCCGTTCAACCCGGTATCGTCTTGGCGAAGCTTCTTGTAACCGTCAAAAAAAGCAGGCTCATCATAAATATTCTGCGGCATTTTTGATTGCTTTCAATCTCATGAAATAACCTTGCCTGGGTAGGCTGCTTTCATGACAGTTCAATGTCTGATTGCAGTCCGGCCCGGATGACATTTTGCCATTCCCGGAGTTACCGCATGTCAGCCCATATCCGTCTTGCCCGCCAGTCCGACCTTACGGATATCTTCCACGTGCGGACATCCGTCAAAGAAAACCATCTGTCGGTGGAGCAGCTTGCGCAGATGGGGATCACCGAACAGGCGGTTTCGGACATGCTTGCCGCGTCACCCTGCGCCTGGGTGGCCGTTGTCGACGGGCAGGTCGTCGGCTTCTCGATGATCGATATCGAAGACGCGTCGCTTTTCGCCGCCTTCGTGCTCCCGGCCTACGAGGGCAGGGGGCTTGGTAAAAATCTGGTTCTGGCGGCCGAGGAGAAGCTGTTCGAAAGCCATGCGGAAATCTGGCTGGAAACCGGAAGGGATACCCGCGCGGCAGGCTTTTATCGCTCGCTCGGCTGGGGCAACGAGCAGGATATCGGCA
Source organism: Neorhizobium sp. UBA7851 (assembly GCA_002500765.1). GTDB lineage: Bacteria > Pseudomonadota > Alphaproteobacteria > Rhizobiales > Rhizobiaceae > Neorhizobium. The sequence goes on along the minus strand of DLSX01000085.1, from coordinate 1,043 downwards.
GCATGGACATCCGGCTGACCAGGTGCCGCCCCTGAAGACAGGGCACAAAAAAGCCGTCCGCACATGTCGTGCGAACGGCTTTTCCTCGTGCCTGTTCAGGCGGTATTTTTAGAACTTCACGCCGATGCCGACCTGGATCACGTGCTGGTCGAAATCGAAGTCAGCGCCGCTGAGATTGCCGCTGCCGTAGTCGTTGTAGCGGTATTCCAGCCGGCCGAAGACATTGTCGGTAAAGGCATGGTCGACACCTGCGCCGATCGTCCAGCCATGCAGCGTGTCGTCGTCATCGGCAATTCCGGCCGGCGCGTTCAGGTCCACATTGGTGGCCGTCCAGCCGCCTGCGGCATAAACCAGCGTACGATCGAAGGCATAACCGACGCGGCCGCGGACGGAGCCGGAAAAGCCGTTGTCGACCGAGATGCCGCCACCGTAATTGGCGTCGCTCCAGTCGTAATTCGCATCGCCTTCGATACCGACGACGAAGCCGTTCGAGAGCTGCCAGTTGTAGCCGGCAAAGGCGCCGAGCCGCCAGCCGTCGAAATTCTCAGAACCGGGGCCTTCGAGATCGCCGTCACCCCATCCGTAACCGGTATGGGCACCGAGATAAAAACCTTCCCAGGTGAAGGAGGGAGCGGTTTCGATGGCGACCGGCGCGGTCGGGATCTGCTCCACTGCGTCTGCTGCATAGGCTGCGGTCGATGCGCTGAAAGCGGCGACGGAAGCGGCGAGAATGAAAAGACCCTTCATGGATTTTTCCTCCATAAGCATTGCTGATGGGAAGGCATGTAGGAGCGATTGCTAAAAAGGCTGTAGTAAAAATGTCACGCGCCGAAAAATCGATCATTGACTGTCGATTGCTTGAGCATTTTGCCTTTGATTTATGCGCTGGAACCTTTCGGAAGGCGCGATGCGCGAATCATGGCTCGCCATTGCCGGAAAGCAGCAGCGGGCCGCTTCCGCCGGCCGCCAGCTGATCGCCGGGATTGCGCAAGGGGCAGGCTTTCAGCGACAGGCAGCCGCAGCCGATACAGCCGGTCAGCTCG
>DLSX01000046.1 GCA_002500765.1 Neorhizobium sp. UBA7851 | reverse complement strand
CCTGGTCCATCTGGTTGACGGCCGTGTTGACCTCGGCGAGACCTACCGACTGTTCGCGCGAGGAGGTGGCGATCGCATCCATGTGCTGGTTGATCGTGACGATGTAGTTTTCGATCGTCTTCAGTGCCGTGCCGGTATCGCTGACCAGCTTGACGCCGGTCTCGACTTCGACCGACGACTTGCCGATCACTTCCTTGATTTCCTTCGCAGCCTGGGCGGAGCGCTGCGCCAGTTCGCGAACTTCCTGCGCCACGACCGCAAAGCCCTTGCCGGCTTCGCCCGCCCGCGCGGCTTCGACACCGGCGTTGAGGGCGAGCAGGTTGGTCTGGAAGGCGATATCGTCGATCACGCCGATAATATTGCCGATCTCGGACGAGGACTGCTCGATCGCTTCCATTGCCTCGACCGCCTGGCGAACGACCTCGCCGGAACGCTCGGCGCCGACGCGCGTCTGGTCAACCAGCTTGCCGGCCTCACCGGCGCGCACGGCCGAATCCTTGACCGCTGTCGTCACCTCTTCAAGGGCTGCGGCTGTCTGCTCGACGGAAGCCGCCTGCTGTTCGGTACGCTTGGAAAGATCGTCGGCTGCCGATCGGATCTCGTTTGCGCCCGCATCGATCATGCGAGCATTGTCGCCGACCGATCGCAGCGTGGTCTGCAGCTTGCCGACGGATTCGTTGAAGTTGACGCGCAGCTGATCGAGCTGACCTGCAAATTTCTGATCCAGCCGAACGGTCATGTCACCGTTGGACAGGCCCGTCAGGCCCCTCTCCAGCGCGTCGACGGCAAAGGCTACGTCAGCGGCTTCGCGTGCCTTCTGCGCCTCATGGGCAATTCGTTCCCGCTCGCTCATCGAGCGATTGGCTTCGGTTTCCTGCTCCAGACGAACCCTCTCCAGGGCGTTGTCGCGGAACACGGCAACGGCAGCGGCCATGTCGCCAATCTCATCCTTGCGACCGGCATAGGGGATGGCAATCTCGTTGTTGCCGGTGGCCAGCGCCTGCATGGAATTGGTGATATCGCTGATAGGGCGTGTGACGCGCAGCAGGCTGAGCAGCGCCGCACCGAGTGCGATGGCGACCGCAAAGAAGACACCACCAATGGTCGAAATATAGACGAACTGCGCGATTTCGCTGGTGACTTTTGCGTCATCCTTGCTGCGCGCCTCGTTGTCGGCGATCAGTTCCTCAAGAACTTTGCCGGCCTCGGCGCTTTTGGGGATCATCTGACCGATGACGTCCCGGGCCTCATAGATTCGCGAACTGCTGACCAGCTGGAGCAGTTTCGAACCCAGCGCGTCATAGTCGGCGACGAGTTGCTTGAGTTGCTCGAATTTTTCCCGCGCGACAGGAATGGTAATGCCCTGGGCATAATAATCGAACGCCTCGGCGCGTATCTTCGTGGCAACCTGCACCTGCTCGATCAACTGCTTCTTTTCAGCGGCATTCGTGGCAGTCATCGTCATCAGATAGAGACGATGAGCGTCCGACTGCTTGCGATCCATGTCGGCGATCAACAGGGCACGCTCCATACGCCGGCCGATAGTATCCGCCTGTCCCTCGATCTGCGAGACGGACCGCATGCCCAACGCACCCTGAACAATGAGGATGAGAACGGTTATTCCGAAAAGGGCGGGGAGAAGAAATTTGATTTTTATCGTGTTCATCGTCTCAAACCATCAAGAATCTGCAACGGTGCCATGCACCCTATGCAACCCCTGACAGTTTCAGATAAACAAAGGCTTACCAGTTCGTGCTAATTGATGTGATCGAAAAAAGTGCGACAATGAATACCCCTAAAAATAGCTGGGGCATTTTCCGCGCCGCGCATATTGTCGCAAGCTTGCCGTTTGCAATGGAAAACGGCGGATTACTCCGCCGCCTCATCTTCTGTCGATTGATCCCCGAGAAAACCGCCTGATTGGCGATGCCACAAATCGGCATAGATACCACCACCGGAGGCCAGTTCCTCATGGGTTCCTGTCTCCACGATCCTGCCCTTGTCGAGCACGATCAAACGGTCCATTTCGGTCAGCGTCGACAGCCGGTGCGCGATCGCGATAACCGTCTTGCCCTCCATCAGCGCGAACAGGTTTTCCTGGATCGCAGCCTCGACTTCCGAATCGAGTGCCGATGTCGCCTCGTCGAGCACCAGGATAGGCGCATCCTTGAGGAAGACGCGCGCAATCGCGATACGCTGGCGCTGACCGCCCGAAAGCTTCACGCCCCGCTCGCCCACATGCGCGTCGAGACCGGTGCGGCCCTGCAGATCGGACAGCCCTTCGATGAATTCGAAGGCATTCGCCCGCTTTGCCGCCTGGATGATCTCGGCATCCGTCGCATCCGGACGACCATAGGCGATGTTGTCGCGGATCGAGCGGTGCAACAGCGAGGTATCCTGCGTCACCACCCCGATCATCCCGCGCAGGCTGTCCTGCGTCACCACGGAGATATCCTGCCCGTCGATGGTGATTTTGCCGCCTTCCAGATCGTAGAAGCGCAAAAGCAGGTTCATCAGCGTCGTCTTGCCGGCACCCGAGCGACCAACCAGACCGACCTTCTGTCCGGCTGCGATATCGAGCGTCAGTCCGTCGATCACACCCTTGCTCTTGCCGTAGTGGAAGCGGACGTTTTCATAGAGGATATGGCCCTTCTTCGTCGCAAGCGGACGCGCGCCGTTGGCGTCCGTAACGTCATGCGGCTTGGTCATCATGTTCATGCCGTCATAGACCGTGCCGATCGCCTCGAAGAGAGCCGTCACTTCCCACATGATCCATTGCGACATGCCGTTGATGCGCATCGCGAGACCGATGGCGACCGCAATCGAACCGACACTCACGCCACCGGCCATCCACAGCCAGATACCGAGAGCGGCAACGGCAAACACCGTGAGCGCATTGTTGATATCGACGAAGATGTTCAGGAGGCTGATCTGGCGCATCTGCCGGTGGACCGTGCCGAGGAACTCGTTCATGCCCTCCTTGGCATAACTCTCCTCACGCCCGGCGTGAGAGAACAGCTTCACCGTGCCGATATTCGTGTAGCTGTCGACGATCCGCCCCGTCATCATCGACCGGGCATCGGCCTGCTCGCTGGAAAGCTTGCGCAACCTCGGAACGAAATAGCGCAGGATCAGAACATAGAAGACGAACCACAGGATCAGCGGCAGCACCAGCCGCCATTCGACCGCAACGACAAGCGCCAGCATCGAAACGAAAAAGCCGACCGCATAAACGAAGACGTCGATGATTTTCATCGTCGCTTCGCGCACAGCAAGCGAAGTCTGCATCACCTTGGTGGAAACCCGGCCGGCAAATTCATTGGCGAAGAAGGCCATCGAATGGCGAAGCAGGAACCGGTGCATCTGCCAGCGCGCAATCATCGGATAATTGCCGGCCAGCACCTGATGCATGGTCACCGTATGGATCGCACCGGCAAGCGGCAGGCCGATCAACACCAGCCCGGCCATCCAGATCAGCTTGCTCCCCTCGTCGGTGAGGAAGGTGGTGCGGTCGGCAGCGGCCAGCCAATCGACGATATTGCCGAGGAACTGATAAAGCAGGACTTCCGCCACAGCGATGACAAGCGAGCAGCTGCCGAGCAGCAGAAGCCACGGCCAGGTCGGTTTGGTATAGTGCCAGCAGAATGCAAAAAGCCCCTTGGGCGGCAAGGTCGGCTGGTCGTCAGGATAAGGATTGAGACGGCGTTCAAACCACGAAAACATCAATAAGCTCCGACGGACGGACATCTATCGACCGATCCGGGGGCGAAAACGTCTACCCGGTATCGGCAAAGAGAGAGAAAATCAGGCATGGCCTTGAGCGGCCACGAACGGATCAGAAAAAGCGGATCAGTGAAGAAGAGACTTTGCGTGAACCGCGAAACGCCTCAGGCCAGACGAATATCCGACTGACGGAGGCGCGAAAGCACGGTCATATCCATGTAGGCCTCCAAAATGGGCGTTAAAGACGCCGTCCTTCTACACGCTCGCTACAAAATTGAAAAGACCAAATCGGCCCTGTCGACGAGCCAGAATGGCTGAAGGGACTTGAGCGACAGGCTGGATTTCCGCTAATCAGACGACATGACAGACCTGCGCATCGCCCTCTACCAGCCCGACATTCCCGGCAACACCGGCACCATCCTGCGCCTCGCCGCCTGCCTGGGCCTTGGCGTCGACATCATCGAACCCGCAGGCTTCGACATTTCCGATCGCAACCTGAAACGCGCCGGCATGGACTATCTCTCTGCCGTGTCCCTCACCCGTCACGTCAACTGGCAGCATTTCGACGAATGGCGCCGGTCTGATGGCCGCCGGCTCGTGCTTGCCACGACGAGATCGCCCGAAGCTTACACCCGCTTTGCCTATAGACCGAACGACATCCTGCTTTTCGGCCGCGAAAGCGCCGGCGTGCCGGAACACGTCCATGATGCAGTCGAAGGACGTATCCTGATCCCCATGGTGGAAGGCCAACGCTCGATCAATGTCGCCATGTCCGCTGCGATGATCGCCGGCGAAGCCATGCGCCAGACGACCTGGCAACCATAGCCATTTCGCGAAAGCCACCGGATCTGTCGCTCGCAGCGGCTTGATCCTGCGTTTTAAAAGCCTATGATTCCTTAGCCGGCAACGGAAATACTCTCGTTTTCCCATGATCGTCTCGGGGAGTCTGAAGTGCAGTCGACGCTCGTCGTCATCAACATTCTCGGTGCGGTCGCGCTGCTTCTTTTCGGCCTTGCGCAGGTTAAAGACGGCGTCACCCTCGCCTTTGGCGCACGCTTGCGAACCGGGCTTGCCAACAGCACCAAAAGCGGCCTCCGCTCCATCCTTTCGGGCCTTGGTGCGACGATCGCGCTGCAAAGCTCCACCGCCACCGCTCTGATGACCGCCTCCTTTGCCGAACGCGGTCTCGTCAATCCGCGCATGGCGCAGATTGTGCTGCTCGGTGCCAATATCGGCACGGCAGTCACCGCCTGGCTGGTCGCGGCAGGCACCGAGGTCTTTGCTCCACTCCTGCTGCTTGTCGGAGTGATCCTGCTGCGCAACGGCTCCGCTGCCAGAAGAGGATTTGGCACGGCGCTGATCGGCATAGGCCTGATGCTCCTGTCACTCCAGGTTCTCGGCATGGCGACCGAACCCATGCGGCAGTCGCCGGCGCTCGCCGCGTTCCTGAATATGCTCGACGCCAGCTGGCTTGTAGCTCTCCTCTTTTCCGCAGCGCTAGCCTTCGTCTCCTCGTCAAGCCTCGCCATCGTCATCCTCGTCCTGTCGCTGGCATCGAGCGGCATCGCATCGCCGGGGCTGATCGTCGTCCTCATCCTCGGCGCAAACCTTGGCGGCGCCATTCCACCGGTCGTCGCCACACTTGCAAGCCCACCCGAGGCACGTCGCGTCACCCGCGGCAACCTTCTCGTCCGTGCCATCGGCTGCGTTCTCGCGCTTCCACTCGCCGGCATTGCGGCCGACATGTTGCAGACATTGCCGATCTCACCGGAAAAGCTGCCGGTCGATGCCCATCTCGCCTTCAACCTCATTCTGGCGCTGATCGCCTGGCCTTTCGGAGGCCAGGTCTCGGATCTGATGACACGCCTGATCCCCGACGAGCCGGAAAAGGAGACCGGTCCGCAGTTCCTCGATCCCGACGAACTGGATGATCCTGTCCGCGCGCTTGCCAATGCGACACGTGAAGTGCTCGGCGTGGGCGACCAGATCGAACGGATGCTGATTCGCACCGAAAATGCCTTCAAGCACAATGATCTTGCGCCCCTGAAAGACATTGCCCTCATAGAAGGCCGCGTCGACAAACTGCAGCAGGACGTGAAACTCTATCTGTCGAAGCTCGGACAGAAGGGACTGGAGGACAACAACGCCAGACGGTCGATCGCAATCATCGATTACGCGATCAACCTCGAACACATGGGCGACATCATCGAAAAAGGCCTTTGTGACCAACTCGCCAAGAAGATCGAAAAGGGCCTGAAATTCTCGGACGATGGCTATAGGGAGCTGGCCGATCTTTTCGACCTCACCATCGACACTCTGCGCACCGCCCAGACGGTCTTCGTCACCGGCGATGTCAACCTTGCAAGACGCCTGATGGAGATAAAGGTGGAAGTCCGGCGGTTGGAGAAGCATTCCGCCGAACGGCATCTTGAACGATTGAGGCATGGCAAGCCGGAAAGTCTGCAGACGAGTTCGGTGCATCTGGACATGCTGCGCGACCTCAAGCGCATCAACGCTCACATCGTCTCCGTCGCCCATCCCATTCTCGATGAAAGCGGCTCGCTCATCGAAAGCAGGCTCAGACAGGCGGAAAAACGTTCATGAGATCACGGTCGGATCGATGTTGGAGCATCAATCAGCGGTCGGCAGACGCCGCATGGTGAATTCGATCTGGTCGCCATCCAGCTGCCGCCAGCTTTCCACCTCGGTCCAATACGCAGCCTTGGGGAATTCCTCGAACCATTCGCGCGCCTTTTCGCGGGCATCGATCCGAGACATCTGGAAGGTTTCGCGCACGAACATGCCGGAACGCTCTCCGGCCACATGCTGCCGGTGACGGTCGATACGCCGCTTCAAGCCGTCCAGCGGCGGTGCTGTGAATCTCGCCATGAAAGCCTCTCATCCGCACCCTGCTAATAAAAGAAGATAAGCGTGGTTTACCCGTTTTACGAGTCCGATTTTCGATGGATGAGAAGCCCGGGACAGTTCGCGGAATGGAACGCGAAAGCCATTGCTGTTATGGCGGGGACAGAGGAGCCGAATCGACCACGCAATGACGAGAGGAACCGGAATGGAACGCCCGAACCTGCCGAAAGGCCTGCCTGAGGATATCGAAGACAAGAAGCAGGCCGCCCGTGCGTGGTTCGAAAACCTGCGCGACACGATCTGTGCCTCGTTCGAAGCCCTCGAGCACGAACTGGAAGGCCCGTTGTCCGACCAGCCCCCCGGCGCTTTCGTCGGTAAGGATTGGCTGCGCGATGGCGGTGAAGGTGGCGGCGGCAGGATGTCGATGATGGAAGGCCGCGTCTTCGAAAAGGTTGGCGTTCACACCTCCACAGTCCATGGCGAGTTCTCGCCCGATTTCCGCAGCCAGATCCCCGGCGCTGAAGAGGACCCTCGTTTCTGGGCATCCGGCATTTCGTTGATTGCCCACCCCGTCAACCCGAACGTCCCGACCGTTCACATGAACACCCGCATGGTCGTGACCTCCAGCAACTGGTTTGGTGGTGGCGCAGACCTCACGCCGGTGCTGAATGACCGGCGAACGCAGGACGATCCCGACACCCAGCTCTTCCACCGGGTGATGGAAATAACCTGCAATCGCCACGCGGCCATTGCCGATTACCCGCGCTACAAGGCCTGGTGCGACGAATATTTCTTCCTGAAGCATCGCAACGAGCCACGCGGCGTCGGCGGCATATTCTTCGACTGGCTGCAATCGCCGGAAGAAAAAGGCGGCTGGGCTGCCGACTTCGCTTTCGCCCAGGATGTCGGCCGCGCCTTCAACCTCGTTTATCCCAAGATCGTCCGCTCGAATTTCAACACGCCATGGACCGAGGAACAGCGCGACGAGCAGCTTGTCCGCCGCGGGCGTTACGTCGAATTCAACCTGCTTTATGACCGCGGCACGATCTTCGGCCTGAAGACCGGCGGCAACGTGGATTCGATCCTGTCCTCCCTGCCCCCGACTGTCCGCTGGCCGTAACGTCGGCGCGCCGCATCACGGTCGCTCACGAACTATTTTTCGTACGGCATCGTACATTTGATAAATGTCATACACGAATCTTCTCTTCCGGTGTTAATCTGTGAGGATCAACCGGGAGGAATATCCGATGACACCATCGAATAGCATGCCTCGACCCGCCGCAACTGAAGGCGACGCTGACTCCATCGCATCAAACAAGTCCGAACTGATTGACCGCCTTGCAACCGAAATGCGGGTGAAAAGCGGAGGAGAGCTGCCGCTTTCCTTCTGCATTGCCCAGGTAAAGCACCAGTTGGCCGGCTTGAAGCCGGAAGCCTCCGCCGCCCACGGCAATCCCCCAGTGCCGGTCAACCCGCCGGCTGGCTCGGTCTTTCATTCCTGGGCCATGCGGGAATAGCTCAAGTCGCCGGCAAGACTTCAGTCGGAAACCGCGGAACCTCGGTCGCGTTTGGCGGTTTATCTCTGGTCGCCCGGTGGGGCGGCCAACATCAACCATAGGGAGGTAATCGCCATGCGGCTTTTCGAATGCGGCACACTCGTGCCCGGATGCCAGTGGCATACGCGCGCCGAACAGGATGCGGAAGTGGTACGCCGTGCGGTGGAGCACATGCGCACCGATCACGGCGAGGAGATAATTCGCGAAAACATGGTCGAAAACATCAAGGCCCGCATCCGCAAGGAAGAAAACGCCGCCGCCTGAGAGCAGCTATTTTTCTTCGCTGACCATATCGGCCAGTCGGGCGGCCAGTTCGGGCCGCTCGGGATTGAAATTGCGGCTGATCCAGAACTCTTTTAGCTCTTTGAGGATTTCGCCGACCCGCTTGCCCGCAGGCACCCCTGCCGCAATCACGTCGCCGCCTGAAAGCGGGAAATTCGGCTTCACGTATTTTTCCGTCATCGACAGCAGCTGTGACAGCCGGGCGCTCCTGCGCATCGCCACCGGATCCCCCTCGGCTGCCGCCCGCGCCGAAGCGAGCGCCAGTTTCAGGCGAAACGTCATTCCCTGCCGATCATGCCGATAGAGAAGCCGGGTAAACCCGACATCCGTCACTTCATCCGGCAACACAGGCGTTGCCGCCCATTGCTGCAACTTCAGCGCATCGGCATTGGAAAGTCTCAGACGCTTGGACAGCGCATCGAGCCGCTCCACATCCGGCGGCACGATCGCAGCAAGCCGCAACAACGGCTCCGGCTTCCAGCCGAGCGCCTGCTCTGCGGCAACGAGACTGTGAATACCATCAATGCCCCATTTTTCCGTCTCGGGAAGGATTGCCGTCAGCACACCCGCCTGCCGCATCCAGAGAAGAGCGCGCGACGGATCGGCAGCGCCGAGCAGTTTTTTCGTCTCCGTCCACACCCGTTCGGCCGAAAGGGCAGACAGCTGCTCCTTCGCCCGCGCGCAGGCCCGCAACCCATCCGCATCCGGCCGGCCTGAACCGTAATAGGCGAAGAAACGGAAGAAACGCAGGATGCGCAGATGATCCTCCGCGATCCGCTGCGCGGCGTCGCCGATGAACCGCACCGTCCGCGTCTCGATATCCTTCATTCCTTCGACGAGATCGATCACCTCGCCCCTGTCGTCTGCATAAAGCGCGTTGATCGTCAGGTCCCGCCGCTCCGCGTCAGCCTTCCAGTCGGTGCCGAACTCTACCACGGCATGGCGTCCGTTCGTCTCGATATCGCGGCGAAGCGTGGTCACCTCGAAACCGCGGCCATCGACGACGAGCGTCACCGTGCCATGCTCTATTCCCGTGGGCACGGCCTTGATGCCGGCAGCCTTTGCCCGCTCAACCACCACTTCGGGCCGAAGCGTTGTAGCGATATCGACATCCGCCACATCGAGCCCCATCAGAGCGTTGCGCACGGCGCCACCGGCGACGCGGGCCTCGCCGCCATCGGAATTCAGAAACGTCATCACTTGGCTCAGGGCCGCATCCTGAAACCAGGTCTCGCCAGCAACGGAAGTCATGCATAAAGCCTTTCATAAAGCGTGCGGAGGATACCGGCGGTGATCCCCCATATATTCCGGCCCTCGTAGGGCATGAGGTAGAAATGCCGCTCCGTGCCGTCGAAATTGCGCGTGCCGCGCTGATGGTTCGCCTCGTTCATCAGAAACGACAGCGGCACTTCGAAAACATCATCCACCTCGGCCGGATTGAGCTTCAGGTCGAAGCCCCGCTTGACCACGGAAAGCACCGGCGTGATGCGGAAACCCGTCATCGCATAATATTGCGGCAGCCGCGCAAGTGGCTCCACATAATGTGGATCGAGGCCGATTTCCTCGCGAGCCTCGCGAAGTGCGGCCTGTTCCGGCGAACCGTCTTCGGGATCAACGGCACCGCCCGGAAAGGCAATCTGGCCGGAATGCTTGCGCAGCGTGGCTGTGCGCTGGGTAAGAATGATCTTCGCCTCGTTCCCGTCATCGACCACCGGCACCAGCACCGCCGCGTCCCGAAGCGTCAGACCGGTCGCCACATCGACGAATTGCGGATTGAGCAGGTGGTCACCGTGATCGCGCCATGCGGTCTCCAGCGGACCACCGCTCTGGTGCAGCGCCCGCTGGCGAAAGCTTTCGGCGGAAAACGGTGTCATCGCCTTGATCGCCAGCTCGCTCATGATGCCAACCGCTCCAGCTCAGCCACCGGCATGACCGGAAAGATCTCAGCCCCCGACCTCACCGAGAACATCTCGACGCCATCGATCTCGACCGTCTCTCCAAGCGCCACAAGATCATACATGACTGCACGGGAAATGAGCGCTTCGAGCCTGCCACGAACAAGCACATAGGGCTTCAGCTGCCGTTCCTCACCGACCGTCTCGAACCGCAGGGGATGATCCGCATCGACCTCGACCACATCTCCGACATTCGTGCGGAATGTGACGAACGAAGCCCCGTCCCTCTCTGCGACCTGCATCTCGACGGCCACGAACGGCGCATCGACGACACGGATGCCGACCTTTTCCACAGGTGTCACAAGATAAGTTCTGCCGTCCTCATCCTTGCGCAAAACGGTAGAAAGCAAACGCACAAGCGGCGCACGACCGATCGGCGTCCCCATATAGAACCAGGTACCGTCAGCCCGGATTTCCATGTCGAGATCACCGCAGAAAGGCGGATTCCACTTGGTCACCGGCGGCAATCCACGGCTTGCCGCACCCGATTGCTCGGCCGCACGCGAAATCATGGCCGCGAGGCCGGCGGCGTCGGACGCCGAATTTATCGTTTCTGCTGCCATCATTCAGTCCCGGTTCGAAATTAATCGTTGACCGTCTCGATTGTTCCTCACGAGATAGTCATTCGAAACGAGCTTGTCAGCCTTATTTCGGGTAATAACTTCTGAGGCTAATGTACTTGCTGCGGAACGACGACTCGTGCTGAGGGCAGTCCGGCCATCCGGCGTGTGAATATCGACCTTGATTATGGAGAACGACATGGGCGTGATGAATCCAACCGAGGCCGTTCTTGACGAGAAGGCAATCGTCGCAGCCGCCGAGAAGGCGCTGGCCGACATCGCCGCCGTCCGCGAGGAAATCGCGAAAGTCATTTTCGGCCAGGAACGGGTGGTGGAAAACACGCTTCTCGCCGTTCTCTCCGGCGGCCATGCGCTGCTCGTCGGTGTTCCGGGCCTCGCCAAGACCAAGCTGGTAACCACGCTCGGCACAGTCCTCGGACTCGATTCAAACCGTATCCAGTTCACCCCGGACCTGATGCCGTCGGATATCCTCGGTTCCGAAGTCATGGATACCGATGAAGGCGGTCGCCGCTCCTTCCGCTTCATCAAGGGGCCGATCTTCGCCCAGCTGCTGATGGCCGACGAAATCAACCGCGCCTCGCCGCGCACCCAGTCGGCGCTGCTGCAGTCGATGCAGGAATATCACATCACGGTCGCCGGCCAGCGTTTCGATCTCCCCGCCCCGTTCCATGTTCTGGCGACCCAGAACCCGCTGGAGCAGGAGGGTACCTATCCGCTGCCGGAAGCCCAGCTCGACCGCTTCCTGCTGCAGGTCGACGTCCTTTATCCGGACCTCGATGCCGAACGGCAGATCCTGCTCGGCACGACCGGTCTTGCCGAAGCCAAGCCGCGCGGCGTCATCGACAGCACACGCCTGCAGGAAATCCAGATGCTGATCCGCCAGATGCCGGTCAGTGACAAGGTGGTGGACGCGATCCTCTCGCTCGTCCGCTCCGCCCGTCCTGGCCACGGGAATGCCGATACCGACCGGCACGTCGCCTGGGGCCCAGGCCCCCGCGCCGGCCAGTCGCTGAT
>DLSX01000016.1 GCA_002500765.1 Neorhizobium sp. UBA7851 | reverse complement strand
GGTTCAGGGTCCGGGCAGGCCAGATCCAGCGAAGCCGGAGTGCGGGCGAGCGGGCCCAAAGCCCTGCGATGCCCCGCATTCCTGCTTTGCGACGAGCGGCATGACCGGCCGCCCCGCGGCGCGATAGCGGCCTTGAACAGGACGGGCGTTGGTCCAGACCGCTACGAAACCGAAGGACGGACCGGCCAAGGGGAGAAACCTTGCCGGACCAGATGACGGGAGTAGCCCAGCAGATACATGGCGAACAATGCCACGATCGGACCGGATCGCTGATGCCGACGAGGCAATCTCAGGCACGGACAGCGTCAGCCCTGTAGCAGTTCCTGATACCTGGACTTTCGCTCATGCTACAGCCCTCCCCGGCCCCGCGTTGCCGGCAACCTCATCGGCGGTGACGTCCTCCAACACGGCAGAGGGAAAGCCATGCCGGGTGAGCCACTCCTCCGCTGCTTGGCGGCTGGCGGCTAAATGGACGAGTTCGGCATTCTCGCCGGCTCGGTCGAAAACGCAGCAGCTCCCGACGGCTGGGACTTCGATGATGCTGAAGCTCAGACTACTCTCTATCGAAAAGCTCCGATAGACACGGATCGCAATGACTCCGCCGGCCCCATGATCGCCTTCGTGCAACCTGAAGCCGGCCGGTATGATCATGCTGCCGCGCCGATATTCGCCCTGACGGCTGACCAACCGGCCGCTGCTGTTGCGGCTTCGCCATGCGGACAGCTTTTTTCTGTGACGTTCAGGTGGGCGAGGCGTGCCGTCGGACCAGGCCAGAACGGAACCGATCGGGGCCAGAAATGCTGGATGAGGTGACATGGAAAGCTCCGGGATGAAGTGTGAATGGGCGAGACGGAACCGCCGCCAGTGGCGACCACGGGCGGCGGTTGGGTCGTGAAGATATGCATGGATCCAATGCCGCTATTCTGCCGCGATACCGTAGGCGCTCTCATCCTCATCGAGATCGGATTCGTCGATGCCGGCCTCGGTGGCATCGACATCATCGGCATGGTCGCTACCGGGATCACCGGCCCCATCGAGGTCGGCTCCACTGGAGGAGCTTTCCTTTTCGGCCTCGGCTTCGGCTTCGTCGAATGCTTCCCCATGCTTTTTCAGGGCGATGATATCGGCCGGGTCGGGGGCGAACAGCGCCGAAGCGTGGACGAACCGTTCTTCGGCAAAGTGGCTAACGAGTTCCGATCGCGTCTCCCGCACCTTCTGGCGCGGCGTCACATTTGCATCGTTTGCGGCGGCCTCGAGCGCCTGCCTCGACAGGCACAACAGGAAGTCCTCCGATCCCATATTCGGAAGGAAGCCGTCGGCGCCGATCGTGTCACCGGCAATCCGGGAGACCACGCCGCTGTTCGACATGCCACGCCGGCACGACAGGACATCGATCAGTATGAAGCGCGCGACAACACGGAGCGTTTCCATGGTCATGTCGAGCTTACCGTCATCCGAGATGAGGCGGGCGGCATGCCGCCGAAGACGGCCCGGTCCGATTACCGTATCGCTCGCGCCGGAATCGATCCGGACATTCAGGCCCGCGAACGCGATCACGAGGAGCCCCATCAACGTGTCGTCCTCGATCGGCGCCCGCGACAGAGCCTCGTGCAGCGCATCCGTGCGGAAGTCGCCGATCATGTCCTGCCCCTTTTGCGTCACGTCGGGGCGCGCTTTCGGTGCCTCGAACACAGCGCTGGCGCCGCTCCCACCGTTGGCCGTAGTGCCTTTGGTCTTCTTCTCCTCGGGCATACGATACGCGACGGACTGTACCTTTCCGTCACGGTCGAGATACATGCCGACGTGATCTGACTTCGAAGGCTTGCCATAGACCCGCTCAGCCTTTTTCGGGAGCTCGGGCTGCCCCCAGTTGTTGACGTCTACGATCGCGCCCTTCTTTGGTAGATGGGCCGTCATCCACTCCTGCTGTGCTCCGAGAAACGCCTCGACATTCGTCGTGTACCGGCTGTCCTGGTCGGCGGGTGCAAAGAGATCCTCGACCCATTCGATACCGTAGGCGCTTGCGAGATCGTCGCCGAAGCTTGCATCCTTGGCGAACATGCAGGTTTTAGAAAGCGCACGAGCGATATTGTACCAGTCGGCACGCTCTGTCTTTTTGGGCTTGTTCGCCTTCCAGACTTCTTTCTGTTCATCGAGCGATGCAGCAGCGATCGTGCGAAGCTGCTGTTCGTTCGGCATATCGCCGAGCGCCATGTGATCGAGCATGGCGGCCAGAACATTGGCGAGAAGCCTGAGTTTCCGGATCTGGCGAACCGGGAGCGCCAACGCGACGCCGATCGCCTCTTCGGTCCAGCCGAGAGCCACCAGCCGTTCGATGCCACGCCATTGATCGATGGGGTTGAGCGGCTCGCGGGCGATATTCTCGACCATGGAGTGCATGGCACCGTTGTCGTCGGCGGGATCTTTAACGAGGACCTGGATTTCAGCGAGATCTGCTGCAATGGCAGCACGCTTGCGCCTATGTCCTGCCTGGATGACATAACCATTTCCGCCATCCGTTTGCGGCGAAACAACGGGAGGCTGAATGATACCGACGGCCTTCACCGTTGCCAGAAGCAGCGCGTCGGACTGGGGCGACGTTTTTGTCTGGCGCGCGTCGTCGGGGTTGTCATTTAACGCACGTGGGTCAATCGTGATGAGATGCATGTGAGTTGCTCCTTGCGGGTTTCGGAGCGGCGGTCGCCACCCCTTCCTGCCTTCAGTTCTTT
>DLSX01000015.1 GCA_002500765.1 Neorhizobium sp. UBA7851 | reverse complement strand
TGCCGATGACCATGCGCTCGATGTTCTTCGCCACGTGTTCGCGCTCGGACGGCTGGCCGCACCACCAGGTGGCGATCGACGGCAGGATCGGTTCTTCGCCGAGCAGGCGGCGGCAGACGGTCGGGGCAAAGGCCAGAAGCGCGCGGGTTTCGAGAATGCCGGAGCCGAGGGCGTTGACCAGGGTCAGCGAGCCGGAACGCAGAGCCTGGACCATACCGGGCGTGCCGATATGCGAATTCTGGTCGAGTTCCAGAGGATCGGCATAGGAGGCGTCAAGGCGGCGCCACAGCACACCCACGGGCTTAAGGCCGGCAACGGTGCGAACCATGACGCGGTTGTTGACGACGGTCAGGTCTTCGCCTTCAAGCAGCATGAAGCCGAGATAACGGGCGATATAGGCGTGTTCGAAATAGGTCTCGTTGGCCGGGCCGGGAGAGAGGACGGCGATCCGGTCATCCGGATACTGCTTGCGCGACTGCAGGGCATCGCGGAAGGCGCCGAAGAAGGAGGCGAGGCGATGGACATGGGTCTCGCCATAGATGTCGGAAAAGGCGCGGGTCGTGGCGACGCGGTTTTCGAGCGCAAAGCCGGCGCCCGAAGGGGCCTGGGTGCGATCGGCCAGAACCCACCAGTTTCCATCCGGGCCGCGTCCGATCTCGAAGGAGCAGAAATGCAGGTAATGGCCGCCGACCGGCTTCACTCCCACCAGTGGGCGGAGAAATTCCGGATTGGCGGCGATCAGTTGCGGCGGCAGAAAGCCTTCCTGCACCAGCCGGTTTTCACCATAGATGTCGGCAATCATCGCCTCGAGCAGATCGGCGCGCTGTTGCAGGCCGCGCGAAATATTCTGCCATTCGTTCTCCTGAATCAGGACCGGGATATGCGAGAGCGGCCAGTTGCGCTCGCCGGCACCGCCGGGGCCTGTGCCGCCATAGGTCCGGTAGAAGACGCCGGCATCGCGCAGATAACGGTCGGCGCGGGCGAAGCGCTCGTAGAGATCGCCTTCCGACAGGTGGCTCAGATGCGCGATAAGCTTCTGCCAGACAGGCTTGATCTCGCCGCGGGCATCGAGCATCTCGTCGGCCACACCGGGAAGCGCGGCATAACCGAGGATCGGATCGTTGCCGATCTCCTCATCCATGCGTCGCTCGCTCGCCGTACCAGTCGTCAATTCGCGTCATACTCCTTGCGGCCGGCGGAGATCGAGCGTCAGGGGAAATTCGGCCGAAGGCGTCTCCGGCAAAAGGGGATAAAATCCCGCCGTGTGACCCCAGGGCTCGAACCGCGCCAGACGCCGCGCTTCCGCCTCGTTGCCGTTCACCGGGAAGGTCTCATAATTGCGGCCGCCGGGATGCGCAACATGGTATCTGCAGCCGCCAATGGCGCGGCCAGACCATGTATCATAAATGTCGAATGTAAGCGGCGTGTTAACCGGCAGCATCGGGTGCAGGCCGGATCGCGGCTGCCATGCCTTGAAGCGTACTCCGGCGACAGAAACGCCAGACTGTCCGGTTTCTTTCAACGGTACGGTGCGGCCATTGCAGGTCACGGTGTAGCGGGCCGGGTTTGACGTCTCCAGCCTGACCTGCAGACGCTCGACCGAGCTGTCGACATAACGCACGGTGCCGCCGATCGCCCCTTGCTCGCCCATGACGTGCCAGGGTTCCAGCGCTTGTCTCAACTCCAGCTTAGCGCCGTCATATTCGACCTCGCCGAAGAAGGGGAAGCGGAATTCGAGCTGCGCCTCGAACCATTCGGGCCTGAAATCGAAGCCGTTTTCGCGCAGGTCCTGCAGCACGTCGATGAAATCTGCCCAGACATAATCGCCGAGCATGAAGCGGTCTGCGAGCGCCGTGCCCCAGCGGACGAATTTTCCCTGAGCCGGGTTCTTCCAGAAGCGGGCGATCAGCGCGCGCACCAGAAGCTGCTGGGCGAGCGACATGCGCGCATTCGGCGGCATTTCGAAGCCGCGGAACTCGACGAGGCCGAGGCGACCGGTCGGGCCGTCGGGGGAGAAGAGTTTGTCGATGCAGATTTCCGACCGGTGGGTATTGCCGGTGACGTCGGTCAGGAGATTGCGGAACAGGCGATCGACCAGCCAGGGCAGGGGGGGCTGACCCTGACCGGGGGCGGGCACCTGCGCCAGCGCAATCTCCAGTTCGTAGAGACTGTCGTGGCGGGCCTCGTCGATACGCGGAGCCTGAGACGTCGGGCCGATGAACAGGCCGGAGAAGAGATAGGAAAGCGACGGGTGGCGCTGCCAGTGCAGGACGAGGCTCTTCAGCAGATCGGGGCGGCGCAGGAAGGGGCTGTCATTCGGGTTGGCGCCGCCGACCACGACATGGTTTCCGCCGCCGGTACCGGTGTGGCGGCCGTCGATCATGAACTTGTCGGCACCGAGACGGCTCTGGCGGGCCTCTTCGTAGATCGCCGTGGTGATGTCGACCGTCTCCTTCCAGCTCGCGGCCGGATGGATGTTGACCTCGATGACGCCCGGATCGGGCGCGACGCGGATGACGTTGATGCGTTCGTCGTGCGGCGGTGCGTAGCCTTCGATATGGACGGGAAGGCCAAGTTGCGCGGCGGCATTTTCGGCCGCGGCGATCAGTTCGAGATAGTCCTCGATCCGCTCGACAGGCGGCATGAAGACGCAAAGGCGGCCGTCGCGGGGCTCCACGGAAATTGCGGTGCGGACAGCGCCGCCGATTTCACCCAGTGTCTGCTCGATACGGCCGAGATTTGTCGGATCGCCGGCTTTGAAGGAGGATTCCGGCATGGCCCGGCCTTGCGATGCATGCCCGGCGGGCACGA
The DNA here is from genome assembly GCA_002500765.1 of Neorhizobium sp. UBA7851. GTDB lineage: Bacteria > Pseudomonadota > Alphaproteobacteria > Rhizobiales > Rhizobiaceae > Neorhizobium. The sequence continues at coordinate 251 of DLSX01000015.1, read as the reverse complement.
ACATATCCGGCAGCGCGCCACGCGGGATCGACGGATCGGCCTCGTGGATATAGGGGAACTGAGACGGCGGGATATAGGGAAGCGTGCCGAGCGGCAGGCGATAGCCGACGGGGCTGTCGCCGGGAACGAGAAAGATGCGGCCGCGGCGGGTACGCCATTTCTCGCTGATCCAGCGGCGGGTCTGCGCCACGCCGCCGGCCTGCGCATTCCACGCCTGCACCCGCAGGACGTGGCCGGGCGGCCTTTTCAGG
>DLSX01000248.1 GCA_002500765.1 Neorhizobium sp. UBA7851 | reverse complement strand
GCTCGCGGCTTTCCGCAGCCCGGCCGGAAGTTCGGTCGCAGGAGGCGGGGGACGCCTTGTGAGGGCGTGCACGGAGGCAGGCGGCAAGGGTTGGGGCACGGCCGATCCGGACGCGGCCATGATCTCAGGATCTCAGGACCAGCCGACGCCCAGGTCATCAGGCCTGAATGAACGCGCAGTCGCACTACTTCTTCAGCATCGCGTAGCGGCGCGCGACCTGAGCAACGGACGCGCCCGGAGCCGTCCTCTGAAAACAGATCGACCGCTTCTCCTCGTCCGTCCAGAGCCGCTTCGTCCGACGCGCCACCGCCGCCCCATAGTGTCCACCATCCATAGTGGACACTATCGATCACTCTCTTACCGTGGCAGAGCAGTCACGCCGGACGGATACCACCCAGCGCCACTGTTCAAGAGCTCTCGGGCTGACCTCAAGGCCGGCTGGGAGTTTGGTCTGATTGAGCTAGGCGCCTCGCATCGTGGTCGCGTTTTGCGCGGCCGCTCGGTCGGTTCGAATCGAAGGCGTTCCGGAAAATTGTTGCTTTGATGCAGTGCGTTATGCGCTTCCGGCGAAGGCTCAGGCTTTAGCGAAAGAATGGAGATGGGGTGGATGCCGCTCTCCCCAGACGGCATCGCAATGTGCCAAGCTTGCGGTGTTGTATCACAAGCTGAAGGAGAGGGCATCCATGGGAGAGGTTACCATCATCGGCATCGATCTCGCAAAGAACGTGTTCCAGGTGCACGGTGCCGCGGCGGACGGGTCCGTCGTGTTCCGCAAGAAGCTGACGCGACCACAGTTTGCCCGGTTCATGGCGGAGCAGCCGCCGTGCCTCGTGGTGATGGAGGCCTGCGCCAGTGCGCATCATTGGGCGCGGGAAATGTCCCGCCACGGGCATAAGGTCCGGCTGATTGCGCCGCACTACGTCAAGCCGTTCATCAAGCGCCAGAAGAATGACGCCGCCGATGCGGAAGCGATCGTCGAGGCGGCGCTGCGACCAACCATGCGGTTTGTGGAACCCAAGACCCAAGAACAGCAAGCCCGAGCGGTTGCGTTCCGGACGCGCGAACAGCTCGTGAAGCAACGCACCGAAGCCGTGAATGCGCTGAGATCGCACCTCTACGAGTTCGGTCATGTCGCCCCCGTGGGGATCGGCTATTTGCCGCGCCTGGAACGGGTCATCGCAGATCCTGACGCCGACATTCCCGATCTGGCGCGCGAGATCTGCCAGATGCTCCTCGACCAGATCAACCAGCTGACCGGCCGGATCGATGCGCTGAAAGCCAGGATCGCGGCCTTGTCGAACGAAGCGGAAATGCCGCGCCAGCTGCAGACGATGCCGGGTGTAGGCCCGATCACTGCACTGGCCGTCGAAACATTTGCCCCTCCCATGGAGCAGTTCAAACGAGGGCGCGACTTTGCGGCTTGGCTGGCGCTAGTCCCGCGACAGGCGTCGACCGGCGGCAAGCAGCGGCTCGGGAAAACCTCGAAGATGGGCCAGCGCGACATCCGGCGACTGCTCGTCACCGGTGCGATGGCCGTGATCCGCTGGGCCCTGCGCAGGGGCGCGCCCTACAATTCCTGGCTGGCACGCCTGCTCGAACGCAAGCCGCCGATGGTCGCTGCCTTTGCGCTGGCCAACAAGATGGCGCGCGGCATCTGGGCGATGCTCACGCGCGGTGAGGGCTATCGCGATCCGGTGATCGCCAGCGCTGCTTGATCCGGCAGCAAACCGCGAAACCGGACCGCAGAGTTGTGAGGAAGGCATGAACTGCATGGGCAAATGATCGACATGATCCGGGTTGGGCAAACCAGAAACCTTCTCAGAGCTTCGAGCTCGCTGTTGGAGATTTGGCCCCAGTCCGCGCATCACCATCTCGGCCAGCGGCATCTATCGGGCCGCGTGAACAGGCCTGACAAGAGTCCGCACTCGATCACATGTCTAAGGTTCAGAAATTCCTTGCAAATGAGGGCGGCATCCACAAGAGAAGGTTCGACGGCAGACCCATCCCCTCCGCCACTTGCCCCCGCGAAAGCGTTCTCCCGATCCGGCTGAGGCCGGATTTTTCCGTTGTTTTCGAGGGTTATGCGGGTGGGGCTGAGCACCGCCGCCAGCGCCAGGAGGCCCGAAGGCGGTCTCTCAGGGTCGATATTCTCCGGACCTCTCGACTGCGCGGATTCGGTGTAGAGCCCGTAACCAACTGAAAATGAAGGGACAGTTCCTCGCCTCACCTGAACACTTCGATGCCAGTGGCGTTCTTGGAAAGGAACCGAAATCCAACCAGCCTCTGAACGAGCTTTGGTCGGTAGATTTTGCTCGACCATTCAGCGGTGGTCTACGAAAGCTGAAATGGACCTTCCTCCCACTTGTCCTGAGTAAACGCGTTCATTTGGACGCCGAGCCGCCCCGGATCCTCTACCAATAGGTATCTCCATACACCGTGCTCACCGAGGCGATTGACGGCTTCCCCCCATCGCTCAGCGGCCTTCGCCTTGGCGTCTGCATCGTCAGTGACCTGGCCCTTGATCTCGACGATGACGTTCTCGTCCCGATCCGTGACAACAATGAAGTCGGGGATGTAGCGCGACAGCAGGCCACGATGCCGGAAGGGGATCGTGAACCCCAGCCGGTCGTTCTTGACCCATCTCTTCACGCCCGGATGGCTGTCGAGAAGGAAGGCGGCACTTTGCTCCCACTTCTTCGTGTCAGCCACCATTGCATTCAGATGACACCTCGTGACCGGGTAGATCTGTTTCGTCGTGTGGAAATCGACGTAGAGCGTGCTTCCCCTACCGGCTGCACCTTGGGGAATGATGGCAACCTCGCCGCCGCCTGTTGCTGATCCCTTCTTGATGGCTTCGAGCAGGGAGCCGATGGCAGCCTGCATGTATTCGCCGACCAGCAGCACGTCGCACGGCCGGCTATCACCCTTTCGATCAAGCTTTTCTGCAAGGAAGCGCTTCGCCGCGAATGCGACCTTCGGGAAGAGCTGCTGGACTGGAACTGCTTCGGCGCCGTTGTCCGAAAGCCAGCGGTCGCAGATCTCACGTGCCAACCTGAACGCAACCTGCTGATCGCGAAACCGGGCGCGCCAGTCCTTCAACGAGAGGATCGGGCGTTCACCCGGCCCGAATGCCGCCAATGTCCCGTCAGGTGTTGTCAGAGGGGTCAGCTCAACCACCTGTGGAATCTTCATCGGGTCGATCGTCACCTTGGCGACCTTGCTCCAGTCGATATGCACATCGAACTGGCCCGACTGGTGGTAGCCGGTCACAATGGGAAAGGTGATCTCGAACTCGGCCTTCTCAGGGACGGAGTATATGTGGTTCGGATCTGGCTGCGGCGGTTGCGGACCGACCGGCTTCACCTTGAAGGGAATGAGCTCGAAGGGGACACCGAAGACCTTGGCCGTCTCCTCGGCGAACATCTGGGTTTCCTCGTCGAGCGCATAGCTCTTGCGCCGCAATGCCCGCCCGACGACCTGCTCGCACAGGAGCTGTGATCCAAACGGACGAAGCCCGACGATGTGCGTGACCGTGTTGGCGTCCCAGCCCTCCGCCAGCATCGCGACCGAAACGATGCAACGGACGTCGCGCCCTGGCGGGATGCGCTCATCGATCCAGTTCAGCGAACCGTCGTTGTCATCGCTGGCCACCTTGTCGTTGTGCTTTCGCACCAGCTCGGACCAGTCCTCGGGGATCTTGCCGCCCGGCCATTCCGGTTTGCCGACCGTGTCGAGAATGAATCGAAGCCGCTTGGTCTCGTCCTTTGAACCGCCTTCCTCGATGTCCTCCATGACCTTCGAGTCGATCCTGACAGTGACCTCATGCCCGGGCGCGTTCCGGAACCAGGCAGGAGAAACCCCGTAGCTGTCGTTCCCATTCGCCAGCCAGTCATGGACTTCCTTGGCAACGGCGGTGTCTCGGCACACGACGATGAACACCGGCGGCACCGGATGCTTCTGCTGCTGCTTGGAATGCTGTTCCCATTCGAGGAAGCGCTCGTGCCACTCCTGCGCCAGCAGGTTGATGGGCGCGGACGCGTAGTTCATCACGATCTCGGGCGTGATGTTCGTGCCGAGGCCATCCTCCTTGGCCTTCGCCTGAACCCAGCGCCAGATGTTGAAGTAGGCGGCCTCCTCGGCGCCCGACACGTCGCGGGCCGGAAGCTGCGGAATCTTCACAAGCCCGGACTCGATCGCATCCAGCAAACCGAAATCGGACACGACCCACGGGAACGGCTTCCCGACCTCGTTTCCCGAGCCCTGGATGTAGAACGGCGTCGCCGACAGATCGACGCAGAGGTTGATCCCACGCCGCCGGCTGCCGCCCGCGCGCTTGTTGATCCGGTCCAGGCCCTCGATCCATATCGTGGCCTCCCGGGCGTTCTTCTTCGCGAGATCCTTGTCTTCGTCGAGGCTTTCCTCGGTTGCCGTGTCGCCGCGGCGGTAGGCGTGGTGCGCCTCGTCGTTGAAGATCAGCCAGTGCGGGCTCCGCCCCTTGCCGCTGCCAAGCTCCCGCCGGATGCGCTTGAACCAGGCCTGATCGGATTCGAAATACTTCGTCTCGACGCTCTCGTTGGCCTTGCCTGCGTTCTTCACCACCTCGACCGGCTCACCGGTCTTAACCACCTTGGCGCTGTCGCCGTTGACCGAATTGGTCTCCTTCTTCGCCAGCCGGTGCCAGTTCGCGATCATGACCTCGCCACGCCGCAGCTCTTCCATGCGGTGCGGTGGGACCAGCTGCCGTGTCCGGTAAAGGCTGAGATCGCCGAGCGCAGGATCCAGCTCCTGCAGCCGCTCGCGGATCGTCACGTTGGGGCAGACGATCAGGATGGTGTCCGAGAACCGGTCGTCCCGCGGTGAGGCCACGCGGTTCAGGATCGACCAGGCGGCCAGCATGCCCATTACGGTCGTCTTGCCGCTGCCGGTTGCCATCTTGCAGGCGTAGCGCAGGAAGGCGCGCACACCGGCCGCCTTGGCCTCCAGTCCCGGCTCGTCCTTCGGGATTTCGGGAAGTCCCTTGCGATAGACGTCCTTCGCCTCGACGAGGAAGATGATCGTCTCGGCTGCTTCGATCTGGGCGAAGAACAGACGTTGCATCCGCTGATCGCTGCGCCAGAGATCCAGAAGCTCGCGCGTGACAGGGGACGCCCCGTCATAGGCG
>DLSX01000241.1 GCA_002500765.1 Neorhizobium sp. UBA7851 | reverse complement strand
GACCGGGTTGAGCGAGGTCATCGGCTCCTGGAAGATCATCCCGATCCTGTTGCCGCGGATGGCACGGATCTGTCGTCCGTCCTGCGGCAACTGAAGCAGGTCGACCGGTCCTTCCGAGGTCGCCGGATCATTGAACATGACGCGGCCCGATATGGATGCCAGAGGGCTCTCTATGCCGACGATCGTTCGGCCGATGACCGATTTGCCGGATCCGGATTCTCCCACCAGCGCGGTGACCTTGCCCGGCCTTATCCGCATGCTCAGAGTGTTGACGGCTTGGATCCTGCTGCCGAATACCGGAAAGCTCACGCTCAGATTTTCTATCCGCAGCAAGTCAGGCTCGAAAGTCGTCATCGGGCAGCTTTTCCTAGCATATCAAGCAGTAGAACGTCGCATTTTGGCATGACGGCAAAATCGAGTTTGTCGGAATGCATCTTTCGGCACCTGGTCAGGTTGACGCTGGAACAGAATTGAACGTAGCGCAGAGCTATGATGATAGTCCATGCCATATGAAGTGTGCCGGATAGCTGCCGATGATTAACGAACAAGACTACAAAAGGATGCTTGGGGAAGCGAAGGCGCTGATCCGGTCCGGTAATTTCCAGGAAGCACGCAATCTGCTGCAGGAAATTCAAGCGAATGATCTGGGCAAAGACGATGCCCGCACGGCGCTCGGCCTGCCACGGCGGCTGCAATCGGCACTTTTGAAACTGGCGAAAGCCGAAAGCGACGCGGTCGCAAGGAGCGGCTATCAGTTCCACCTTGTGCCGCCGCCACAGGTGCTCGCGCGATATGGCGTCTTTTCACCGGCCGAGCGGGCAAGAATGGTCGAGCTGTCGCGCGTAATGGCTCCGCGATGCATTCACCAGATATGGCTCGGTTCAAGACCCGTACCTCCAACCGTTGAAGCCTGGGCAGCGCATGCCAAGGCGAATGGCTATCAACATAAACTGTGGCGCGAAGCCGATCTTGCCGAAAATGGTTATGATCGGCATACCGCGCTTCGGCACATGTTGGAGCAAGGCGATTTCCCCGGTGCCGTCGATGTGGCCCGATACATGATCCTGCGCGATCTCGGAGGTATATATCTCGACTGCGACTGGTATCCCGCCGGCAACAGTGAAGGCTTTCACGATTTCCTGCCGCTGACGGGGCTTTCCGTCTTCGCAGAAGAAATCCCGCGCAATACCGGCGCCGGAAGCACGCTATTCGCCAACTCCTTCATTGCAACGCCCGCAGGCAATCCGGTTTTCTCAAGATTGTGTGACGTGCTGCCGTCGGTGATAAAGGATCTGGGCGATGCTCCCGCATGGTGGTCCACCGGTCCGCTGATCTTCACCGTCGTTGCAAGGTCCGGCCCGGTCAGTCTTGCAGGCGCAGGCTTCGTTGCACCTTCAGCGCCTGCTGGAGCATCGCTTTCAGATGTTCAGGCCCAAGCCGCCGATACCGAAGGCCTGCTTATCGCCTGGAAGCCCTGGTAGGTTCAGCGGCACTCATCAGCTCGCGAACCGGAACCCATCGGCAGGCCGGATGCTTGGCGGTGAGTTCGAAAAAGTCGTCAAGAAAATCCCAGGTGGCATCGTCATGCACCAGATGGTGGGTGAGAATGCCGAGGCTTGTGTCGCCTGCTGTCCCGGCATTGAGGCGAGCCGCAGCTTCGGCATAGAGAATATCCATCGGACGGCCGCCACGCGTACCCTTCCAGTCGATGACATCGACATGGGTATTCACCAGACGGACCGGCGTATCTTCCCGTTCCGGACCGAAAACGGACAAAGCCTCGTATCCGAGCGACGTCAGATGACCGAGAAGCGGCTGCGCGATGCGGTTCCATGGCGGCACCAGCAAGGGCACCGCGCGATCGCCGAACAGGGTCGTGATCCGCTCTAGCCCTTCCGCCAGCCGGGCAAGCACGATTGCCTCGCCACGATGCAGGCCGAGCTCCTGTTTCTTCTCCGATGCAGGCGCATGGTTCACATGATCCCAGCCATGCACGGCGACGGATATCAGCGGCAACTCGTCCAGAATTTCCGCCAGTGAAGTTGTCGCATGGGCGGGGATGGCCGCGATCGTCAGCGGCGCATCCCAGCGTGCTGACAGGCGGAGAAGCCTCGACAAGGCTGGGGTCGGTCTTATGGCGTCATCGTCCCGCAGCCACAGCTTCACCGTCCTGCCGTCTCCGGCATAGGCGTCGAGCATTTTGATGAAGTGTTGTCGGATCATCCCGTCATCTCACATAGCTATCCAGAATAGAGCGCAGGCTTTCCGCCGCGCCGCTGATAGACCGTTCTCCAGTCGCGAAAATCCGCGCCTCCTTCGCGAGGTGAGATCGGGTTTCGGCGTCGGATAGCAAGCGGCCAATCGCTTCTGCAAAGGCATTTCTATCACCGGCCGGCGTCAGCAAGCCTGTCCTGTCGTGTTCCACAACCTCGGGAACGCCCGCAATCGCCTCGGCAACGACAGGAAGGCCCGCAGCCTGCGCTTCCAGATAGGCAAGCCCGTATGCTTCCCCGTGCCCCGGCCAGACGAATAGCGAACTGCGTGAAAGCAGCTTGGCGATATCCTCCTGCGGCAAGGCGCCGAGCCACTCTATTCGCGCGGCGCCGAGCGGTGCAAAGGCCCGCTCCACCTCTGGCCGACATTCCCCGTCACCGGCGATCGAAAGCGTCCATGGCAGATGCCGGATGAGGCGAAGGCTCTCGGCAAGAGCCATATAGCTGGAAAGCTTGTCGCCTGGCCGCATCATCGCCACGGCGACCAGCAGCCCCGGTTCGGGTGCCGGTTTGCGTTCCAGATAGGGCGCGCTATCGATGAAGGGCGTGATCAGTTCGAGCCGGGCTTCCGGCACGGCCGCCTGCAATCCATCCCGGTCCCGGCGTGTGAAGCACAGATTGACGGCGGCCTGTCTGAGACTTTCGAGCAGCAGATCCTGCGAGGTCTGCCATGTCCCGATGTTCCGGCGTGAGGAGTAGGAAGCCTCCGCATTGATCAGCGGAATGCCGAAATGCCGTGCTAGCGCCGGGCCGAGAAGGTCAGGCGCCTTGTAATAGGGGTGATAGGTAAACCAGAGATCGGGTGCGGACGGCCCGGAATGCTCGGCTGCGATACGCTCGATCTCCCGGGCGGCATCCGTCTTGTTTCCCTCGAGCGCATCCGCCATCTCGGGTGATCGCATGAAACTGCGCATCTCCGAAGCGATCGAAACTTCGTGTCCGAGGTCAGTCAGCGCGCGGACCAAAAGCCGCGCCATCAGCCTGTCGCCGGAAGGGACTGGATGACTGGGCGACTTCAGCGGCGAATAGAACAGGATTTTCATAGGCCTGGCATCATGCGGATCTGATCATCTCCCCGTGACCACTCTTGACACGTCGGCGCATCTCTCACAACTGTCAGCCACTGCCTCACCGCTAGGATTTCTCCCGTCATGACCGATACCTCCCTTTCCTCGACGCTCGAAGCGAAGATCACCGCACGCACGGCAAAAGCCGGCGTCGTGGGGCTTGGCTATGTCGGATTGCCATTGGCGATGGCCTTTGGCCGGGCAGGGTTCTCTGTTACCGGTTTCGACATCGATCCATCCAAGATCGAGTTCATCGATCGCCGGGAAAGCTATATCGAGGCGGTGCCGACGGATGTGCTGAAAGCCGAATGCGAGGCTGGCCGGTTTGTCGCCACCTGTGATTTCGACCGTCTGGGCGAATGCGATATCGTGGCGATCTGCGTGCCGACGCCGCTCACCGCGCATCGCGATCCGGACCTCTCCTATGTGGCGAAAACGGCGGAGGCGATCGCCAGGACCTTGCGTCCGGGCCAGCTGATCGTACTGGAATCGACCACCTATCCCGGCACGACCGACGAGGTGGTGAAACCGATCCTCGAAAAGACCGGCCTCAAATCCGGGACCGACTTTTTCCTCGGTTATTCGCCGGAACGCGAAGACCCGGGCAATCGCCAGTTCCATACGGCGAGCATTCCGAAAGTCGTTGCCGGCGATGGCGAGGCGGCTGCCGGCCTTATGCAGGCCTTTTACGGCGCAACCGTATCGACCGTCGTGCCGGTATCGACCACCGCCACTGCCGAAGCCGTAAAGCTTACGGAAAACATTTTTCGCGCGGTCAATATCGCGCTCGTCAACGAGTTGAAGCTCGTCTACGACGCCATGGGTATTGACGTGTGGGAAGTCATCGATGCGGCCAAATCCAAGCCCTTCGGTTACATGCCCTTTTACCCGGGCCCCGGTCTCGGCGGCCATTGCATCCCGATTGATCCGTTCTATCTCACCTGGAAATCACGCGAATTCGAAACGCCGACCCGTTTCATCGAATTGGCCGGCGAGATCAATACCGCCATGCCGCACCACATCGTGACGCGATTGGCGGAAGCGCTGGATATCCGTAGCGGCAAGGCCCTGAGCCGCTCCAGGGTCCTGCTGATCGGCCTTGCCTACAAGAAGAACGTGCCCGACATTCGCGAAAGCCCGTCGCTGCGCCTGATGGAACTGATCGAGCGCCGCGGCGGATCGGCCGATTATTTCGATCCCTACGTTCCGGAAATTCCCTCGACGCGCGAATATGCCGAACTGAAGGGGCGCCGATCGGTGGAATGGAGCGAAAGCGCCCTGAAAGCCTATGACGCAGTCGTCATCGCGACAGACCATGACAACGTTGATTACGCAGCGATCGCGCGGCATGCGCCCCTGATTGTCGATACACGCAACATTTTCGCCCGCAAGGGAATGTCCGCTGAAACCGTCGTCAAAGCCTGAGATACTGGAAACCCCATGAGCCGTCTCGATACCTTCATCAATCGCATGTCCGCCCAGCGCGACATCCTCAATCATGTCGCTCGCGATCTGGGTCTTCCGCCGCAAGGCGATGTTCTGGAAGTCGGCCTGGGCAACGGACGAACCTATAGCCACCTACGCGAATTGTTCCCCGACCGCCGCGCGATCGCCTTTGACCGGGCGATGAATGCGCATCGCAGCTCGGCCCCGCAGGAAGATGATTTCGTCATGGGTGAGATAAACGAGACGGGCAGGAAATTTGCGGGAACCGGCGCGGCGCTCGTCCATGCCGATATCGGCACGGGTTATCCCGACAAGGACGCCATCACCTTGTCATGGCTGCCGCAGATGGTTGCCGAAATGCTCCGGTCGGGCGGTTATGCCGTCAGCGGCCTGCCGCTTGAGCATCCGGAACTCGACCAGCTTCCACGCCTGCCCACGGTCAACGAAGGCAGGTATTTCATGTATCGCAAGCTGTGACGGATAAGGCGGATCAGGCCTTCTGCAGAGCGCGAACCTGGTCCAGCTCGGAAGACGTAAGGCGCAGCCGCTCCGCGATTGCGCGCGTCATCTTCATGGTCATGCCGGGGCAATCATCCATGATGCGGAACAGATAATCCTTGTTGATCTTCAAGGCCTCGACCACACCTTCAGCCTGAACGGTGGAACTGCGCGGTCCGTCGCAGAGGAGAGATATGTCGCCGACGATCGAATTCGGCCCACGCTCGCTGACCTTCACCGGGCCATCCGGGGTGCTCACGAGAAACTCGACCGTGCCGCTGAGAATGAAGTAGGCGGAATCTCCGCTGTCGCCTTGGGTGAAGAGACGCTGGCCAGCCTTGAACGCCACGCGCTCGGAAGCGAACGCGAGGAGTTTGAGCTTGCACGTATCCACTTCCGCAAAATACGGAAGTTTCCGCAGCAGCTGGACTTCATCACATAGCAACATCGCTCTTCCGCCTTTCCTGTCGGACAGATGGCTAAGCCACCAGAGCCTTGAAGGTTCCGCTCTCCTGTTCAAGGGTCTCGTATGAGCCCTCTTCGAGGATTGCGCCTCCGTCAAACATGACGACCTTGTCAAACAAACGTGACAAAGAGATATTTGACAAGACCCAGATTACAGCTGGATCATTCTCTTGTTGACCCAGAAATGCAAGCACGTTTTGAACAATTTCCTCCTGGGTGTGTCTTTCGAGGCCCGGCAGAGGCTTGTTGAACACGTAATAATCCGATCGCCGAATCAGCGCGCGGGCAAGATTCAGTTTCCGCCGCTGGATCGGTGTGAGGCGGCGTCCGCCGGCTCCGATATCGTAATCAAGTCCGGCATTTAGAAGCTGATTGGCAAAGCCGAGCTCGCGGGAAACGGTGCCCGCCAAGGCGCGGAGTTCAACGATGCCATCGGCATTGCTGTTGCTCAGCTTGCCGAAGACGATGTTCTCACGAAGTGTTGCGACGGAAACATATTTGTCAGGGTCGTAACGCTCGATAAGTTCCCGCAGATGAGACGGCAGCTCCGTATAGAACAGTTCGCGAGAGCCGACGATCTTGTCCTTCAGCTCGGTCGTCAGAATACCCAGTCGATACCGAGGCTCGATATATTCGAGGGTGAGCCGGATGAAGGCCTTGTCAGCGCCGGACAGCCGGAAATTGACCGGCTTGGGTTCGTTCTTCCGCTGCAGCAGGCTCTGATAATAACTGATGTCTTCGGCTGACAGCGTTGTGACCTGCCGGAAGAAGGGGTGATCTGCCGGAAGGCCACCAAAAATCTCGACGAGGTTGGTGGCAACTGTCCTTCCCATTTCGACGAATGGCCGCTGCAGCCCTACCTTGTTGAGTGCCGTGTAGAAATGCTCGCTGGAGAGCAGTTCGTTATCCGTCGTCAGAGGTGCAAGCGTTGCCCCGAAGAGCAGGTTCTCGGCGACCGTCGCCTGCGAATTATACTGGTCGGGCTCGAATGGAATGACGAGAGATTCCATGCCCAGTTCGTTCATCCGCGCGCGCAGCGCCCGGCGCATCTCGACGACCCGTGTGGCAAATGCCGGATCCTCATCCGGATTGATGGTCGAATGAAGCGCGAGTTCGAGCACGTCGTCGGTCAGCTGCACGGCATCCAGTGCTGCCAGAAGCGACTTCTGCAGATCCTCCTTGGCGCCGTTGCCCAGTGCCGCATAGCTGTAGTCCACCCAGCCGGCCCGAATATCGAGATGCGGATTGCCTGCCTTCTTGGCCTCGCGGATTTCCCAGATCCGTTGCCGCATCTCCTTGCCTTCATACTCGTGTCTTTTAACCGGAGCATGCTTCAGGCCGTAGAGAAGGTTGTCCTTAAGGCTTCCGTGGAAGAAATAGCTTTCCGTGGAGACATAGGAAATATGGCGCCCGGTAACCGATTCCGGAAGCTCCCTTATGTCCTGATCACCAAGGCAGATTCGGCCGCTCGATGGCCATGAAAGGCGGCCGAAGGCTTCGGCCATCGCCTCTGCACCCCTGCCCGTATGATCCACCATGGCAACTGTCTGGCCACGCTCGATCTTCAGGGTAACGTGATCGACAACCTTCGCGCCGCTATCGTCGTTGAGGGAGACGGAAACCGCCTGTAGTGCCTCGCTGCGATGCTGGGCCGATGCGGGTGTCAGCGTATGGATGGCAGGGTTGATAAGGTCTTCGACTTCGAAGTTTTCGAAGACCTGCTCGTATTTCACCTGCACGTCCTGGCGCGCCTGGTCCCAGTCGATCAGTTCCTTCAGCGGCCCCGGCAGATCCTTGTAGGCATTGATGACGGCGACGAGCTGACCGACATCGAGCGTGCCGCGCAGTGTCAGGTAACCGCCGATGAGATAGAATAGGAACGGTGTTACCTGCGACAGGAAGTTGTTGAGGAACTTGACCAGGAACTTCCACTGGTAGAGATCGTAGCGGATCCGGTAGATCTCGCCGAGCCGGCTCGCCACATCGGCGCGCTCGAAATTCGACGTGTCATAGGCGTGGATCGTGCCCAGCCCTTCGACCACCTCGTTCACCTTGCCGGCCAGCCGCCGCGCCGTGATCTGCCGCTGCCGGCCAAGCTCGATCAGCCTACGGCGCATTTTCGGAATGATGATGACCTGGATCGCGACCATGAAGGCGGCGACCATGCCGAGCCAGAAATTCTGCAGGATGATGAAGAACAGAGCTGCCAGTGCCTGGCCGCCGAGAAGTGCCGGCTGGACGAAGGCATCCCCCGTGAAACCGCCGAACGGCTCCACTTCGTCCTTGATCATGCTGGCAATTTCGGCCCCGTTCAGGCTTTTCGCATGGCGAGGTGGAAAACGCAGAACGCGATCGACGAGCTCGAAACGGATGCGGCGCAGCAGGCGCTCGCCAAGCCGTCCCTTATAGGTATTGATGTAATATTTGAACGCGCCGTTGATGATTACCAGAAGCAGGAAGACGCTGCTGAGCGCGACCAGTGTCTGCATGCGGTCGAGCGGAAAGCCGTCGAAACCGAACGTGTAGTCTGTGAAGGGGATCGTAAGAGAGAAATCCAGAAAATTCTGGGTGACACTCAGGTCCTCGAAGCCCTGGCCCTGGATAGGTCCGTTGATGATCTGCTTTGGCAGATCGAAGGCAAGGAAATATGGGATCATCGATAGCGCGACGATCAGCAGGATGAAAACCTGCTGCGGCCTCGTATGTGTCCATATGTAACGTAGCAGCGTTTTCTGCATATGCCTTCACCAAAGCAACAGCGTTATCAACTCGGGCATCGGATAAGCTGCATCCGGCATGTATAGCCTGTCTTCCAAGTTTTAACGAGTGCTCATCAACCCACGCGCGCGGCCGGAATGACGACGGATTCCGGCAGGGGAGGGATGCGGCCGGCACGCACTGCGACATCTTGGCATCTCGTGTCAGTGAGCGCTCGGTTCAAGATGAAATCGAAATTATTCTCGCGCTGTTGCAATTCGGGTTTGAGCCCGGGCCATCGCTGCCGGCCTCAGATATCCTTGCGCAGGAAGCGTGGGATCATGATCATGGCCGCGAAAGACATGATCGCCAGCGCGAACCATGTCAACGCGTAGACGAGGTGACTGTTTCGGAACTGGATGACCGTCAGGCCTCCGACGGGGTAACCGCCGGGATTGGCAGTAGCGTCGGCATCGATGAAATAAGGGGCAAGATTGGCGAGCCCCCCGGTTTCCCCGATCGCCTGCACGTCGCGGGAATACCAGTTGCCTGCTGCCGGATTGTTGCTACGAAGAAATGCCCCGTCGGGTTCGGTGAGGCGCAGCAGCCCGGTAATGGTAACGGCTCCCTGAACCTGTCCTTCCGTGCGGGATGCGGGATCACGCCGATCCGGCGGTACGAAGCCGCGATTGACAAGGACGGTCCTGCCATCGGCCGATAGAAGCGGAGTAACGACCCAGAAGCCGGGGCCCCTTTCCGTCACGGCCTGGACAAGCGCCTCGCGCGAATGATCGAAGGTTCCGGCAAGCGTCACATGCCGATACTCGGCGTCCGCCGGCTCGGTTTCACGCCATTCCGCATCTGTGGGAGGCGCGATTGCCTCGGCATGGACACGGGCATCCACGCGGGCGATGAGGTCGAGTTTCCAGAACAGCCTCTGTACCTGCCAGCTGCCGAGAGCGGTGAAGATGAGGGCTGCAAAAAGCAGAAACGCCCGAAAGCCAAGATATGATTTCACGGGCGTTTCCATTTCTCAATATATGTAAGCCAGTCCGTCAGGTCTGGCCTGAGGTAGCCTTATAGCTGCCTCAGGGCAAGTTCTTCATCATCTCGGGCGACATGACCATCATGTTCGTATTGAGATGATACATGACCCAGAGCGAGCCGATCAGGGCGATCGCCACGATGATGATCGTGAAGATCAGCGCCATCATCGTCCATCCGCCTTCCGACTTGGTATTCATGTGCAGGAAGTAGACCATGTGGACGACGATCTGGACGGCGCCGAGGATCATGATTGCAGCGACCAGGGCGGCCTTGCTCTCGATCACGTCTCCCATGACCAGCCAGAAGGGGATGGCCGTCAGGATGACGGACAGGACGAAGCCCGTCACATAGCTTTTGAACGTGCCGTGTCCGGCTTCGTGACCGTGGCTATGGCCGTGATGGGCTTCGTGCGCATCTTCGTGCGAGGTGGAGTTGGTGGTCATCCGACGACTCCCATGAGATAGACGACAGAGAATACGCCGATCCAGACGACGTCGAGGAAGTGCCAGAACATCGACAGGCACATCAGGCGGCGGCGGTTTTCGGCGATCAGGCCGTGCTTGGACACCTGAACCATCAGCGTCACCAGCCAGATGATGCCGAAGGTGACGTGCAGTCCGTGCGTGCCGACCAGCGTGAAGAAGGCCGACAGGAAGGCCGAACGCTGCGGCGTCGCGCCTTCATGGATCATGTGATAGAACTCATAGAGTTCGATCCCCAGGAAGGCGAGGCCGAAAAGGCCGGTAACGCCGAGCCAGAACAGGGTCTCCTGTTTGGCGCCGCGTTCCATCTGCAGCATGGCGAAACCGTAGGTGATCGACGAGAACAGCAGCATGGCGGTGTTGATTGCCACGAGCTTCAGGTCGAACAGGTCGGCAGGCGCCGGGCCGGCCGCATAGTTGCGGCCGAGCACTGCATATGTCGCGAACAGCGTCGCGAAGATGAGGCAGTCGCTCATCAGGTACAGCCAGAACCCGAGGTTCGTGCTGCCTTCCGGATGATGGTCTTCCTCGATGTAGAATTGCGGCTTTTCCGCAGATTGGCTCTGAATATTGCTCATTGTCACACCTGCTTCGCCAGCAGTTCGGTACGCCTGGCTTCTTCTTCCGAGACGGTGTCGGCCGGGATGTAGAAGTCACGCTTGTAGTTGAAGGTATGGCCGATCGCGACTGCGATGATGGCGACGAAAGACACGGCGACCAGCCACCACATGTACCAGATCAGGCCGAATGCGAGAGCAACGTTGAGCGCTGCCAGGATTGCACCCGTGCCGGTGTTCTTCGGCATGTGGATAGGCTTGAAGCCCTGCAGCGGACGCGAGTAGCCGCGGTTCTTCATGTCGTACCAGCTGTCGTGATCATGAACGACCGGCGTGAAGGCGAAGTTGTATTCCGGCGGCGGCGACGACGTCGACCACTCCAGAGTACGGCCATTCCACGGATCGCCCGTCTCGTCCTTCAGTTCCTCGCGCTTGATGTAGCTGACGACGAGCTGGATGATGAAGGACAGGATGCCGATCGCGATCATGCCTGCGCCGCAGGCTGCGATGATGAACCAGATCTGCAGGGAGGGATCCTCGAACTGCGAGACGCGGCGCGTCACACCCATCAGGCCGAGCACGTAGAGCGGCATGAAGGCGAAGTAGAAGCCGATGAACCAGAACCAGAAGCTCATCTTGCCCCAGAAGGGGTCGAGCTTGTAGCCGAATGCCTTCGGGAACCAGTAGGTCACGCCGGCCATCAGGCCGAACAGAACGCCGCCGATGATCACGTTATGGAAGTGTGCGACCAGGAACAGCGAGTTGTGCAGCACGAAGTCTGCCGGCGGGACGGCCAGCATGACGCCGGTCATGCCGCCGATGACGAAGGTCACCATGAAGCCGATCGTCCAGAGCATCGGTACTTCATAACGCACGCGGCCACGGTAGATCGTGAACAGCCAGTTGAAGATCTTCGCACCCGTCGGGATGGAGATGATCATCGTGGCGATGCCGAAGAATGCGTTGACCGAAGCGCCGGCACCCATCGTGAAGAAGTGGTGCAGCCATACGAGATAGGACAGGATCATGATCGCGCAGGTGGCGTAGACCATCGAGGCGTAGCCGAACAGGCGCTTGCCGGAGAAGGTGGCGACGACTTCGGAGAAGATGCCGAAGGCCGGCAGGATCAGGATGTAGACTTCCGGGTGACCCCAGATCCAGATGAGGTTGACGTACATCATCGGATTGCCGCCAAGATCGTTCGTGAAGAAGTTCGTGCCGACATAGCGGTCGAGCGACAGAAGAACGAGCGTTGCGGTCAGGATCGGGAAGGTGGCGACGATCAGGATGTTGGTGCAGAGCGAGGTCCAGGTGAAGACGGGCATCTTCATGAAGGACATGCCCGGAGCGCGCATCTTGACGATCGTGGCAATCAGGTTGATGCCCGACAATGTTGTACCCACACCGGCGACCTGAAGCCCCCAGATATAGTAGTCGACACCGACGCCCGGGCTGTAATCCGCACCAGAAAGCGGAGGATAAGCGAGCCAGCCGGTCCGTGCGAATTCACCGACGAACAGCGAGATCATGATGATCACGGCACCTGCAGTCGTCATCCAGAACGAGAAGTTGTTGAGGAACGGGAACGAAACGTCGCGTGCGCCGATCTGCAGCGGCACGACATAGTTCATGAAGCCCGTCACGAACGGCATCGCCACGAAGAAGATCATGATCACGCCATGCGCGGTAAAGATCTGGTCGTAGTGATGGGCGTTGAGATAGCCCTCATTGCCGTTGAAGGCGATGGCCTGCTGGATACGCATCATGATGGCGTCCGCGAAGCCGCGCAGCAGCATCACGATTGCCAGAATGATATACATGATGCCGATCTTCTTGTGGTCGATACTGGTAATCCAGTCGTGCCACAGCGGCCCCCACCATTTCATGTAGGTGATAAGACACAAGAGAGCTATGCCGCCGAGCGCGACAGCACTGAAGGTCGCGACGAGAATGGGCTCGTGATAGGGGATCGATTCGAGGGTCAACCGACCGAAGATAAACTTCAGGAGGTCTGGATCAGAAAACATGGGGCAACCCGTTCATTGATGTCGTAGGACGCAAAGCGCCAGGTTCAATTCTTGTTGAGCTGGGCCGGCGCCGGCCCGTCGCTGTTATGGTTCATGCCAGGCATGGACTGACCGTCTTCCTGTGGAGCCTCTTCGCTCTTGGCCGGCTCGCCCGAAGCGGGAACGGTTGAAGCCTGGCCGCCAACCGAGCTTTCCAGATGGCGATTGTCGTAGCGCAGTTTTTCGCGGTTTTCGTGGCTGTCTACGCCAGCTCCGCCCATCATGTTGATGTGCATCATTTCGCTCACGCACATCTTGCCGGGCTCGGCGCACAGGTTGAGGATCGAGCGGTAGAGACCGTCCTGAACCGTTGCAAAATAACGCACAGGTTCGCGTTCGCTCGGCTTTTCGAGCTTCAGATAGGCATCCTGGTTCAGCGCCGTGCCGTTCTGCTTCACCCGTGCGATCCAGCCGTCAAAGCCGTCCTGGTTGAAGCTGTGGAACTTGAAGCGCATATGCGAGAAGCCTGCTCCGCTGTAATTCGAGGACAGGCCGTCGAACACGCCTTCCTTGTTGATCACCGCATGCAGCTTCGTTTCCATCCCCGGCATGGCATAGATCATGCCCGCGAGTGCCGGAATGTAGAAGGAGTTCATTACCGATGACGACGTGATCTTGAAGGTGATCGGACGGTCGACCGGAGCGGCCATCTCGTTCACGGTCGCGATGCCGTATTCCGGATAGAAGAACAGCCACTTCCAGTCCAGGGCAACGACCTCGACCTCGAGCGGCTTGGTTTCGGCCGGTATCGAGCGTTCTGCATCGAGACGGTCGAGCGGTCGATAGGGATCGAGCTTGTGGGTGCTGATCCAGGTGATCGCGCCGAGCGCGATGATGATTGCCAGCGGTGCCGACCAGATTACCACCTCGAGACGGGTCGAGTGATGCCATTCAGGGTCGTACTTGGCCTTGGTGTTCGAGTGGCGGTAGTGCCACGCGAAATACAAGGTCAAGAACAAGACCGGGACGATGATCAGCAGCATCAGCACTGTCGACACGACGATAAGGTCGGCCTGCTGCTGAGCGATATCGCCCGACGGAGACATGACCACCAGGTCACATCCCGCCATGAATGGAAGGATAAGTAGGAGGGAAAGCTGGCAAAGACGCCTTACGATTGGGGACATTGATCTGCTCAAATTTGCTTTTTATCTAGTTCGCCTATCGGAGCGTGGCCCCGATCTCCATGAGGTGTTTCGTCGCGGTGCTACATTTTTTCGCACTACAAACCACCACCTGCTCCATTTCGGTGGAGGGCGGCCCTGCGGCGCGCAATCTAGTCCATAAAGTTGACAGAAGACAGAGCTTTTGGCGCGAAACCTGACGATTGTGGCAAAATTTGCTAATTTTAGAAATTTCACAAATTCTCGGTTGAAATCTTGATTGACAGCAAGTCCGGCCAACATACTCATTGTTGCAATGACGCGAAGGAGGAACGTTAGTCATGGCAGAGGCAACAATTATGGCGACTGGACCGTCGTCATCGTCACTGGAGCGGGACGCAAGGCATATTCACGATGACAAGCCGATTTCGGCGGGCAATATCGCCATCGGCGTCGTGATCGGTCGCACATCGGAATTCTTCGACTTCTTCGTTTTTGGCCTGGGCTGCGTGCTGGTCTTCCCTCGCCTGGTCTTTCCGTTCGCGCCCGATCCGGTTACCGCGACGCTTTATTCTTTCGCCATTTTTTCGCTGGCCTTTCTTGCAAGGCCGGTCGGCTCGGTCGTATTCATGTGGATCGACCGCACCTTTGGTCGTGGCACGAAGCTCACGACGGCCCTGCTCATTCTTGGCGGATCGACGGCTTCCATCGCCTTCCTGCCAGGCTACGAGACGATCGGCATGTGGTCGGTGGCGCTCCTCGCCCTGTTCCGCCTTGGCCAGGGCTTCGCGCTTGGCGGCGCATGGGACGGACTGGCTTCACTCCTGGCCATGAGCGCGCCTCAGAACCGCAAGGGGTTCTACGCGATGATCCCGCAGCTTGGGGCACCGGTCGGTTTCGCGCTGGCCAGCATCCTGTTCGGATATTTCGTCGTTAATCTTTCCGATGCCGACTTCCTTGATTGGGGCTGGCGTTTCCCGTTCTTCGTCGCCTTTGCGATCAATGTCGTGGCGCTGTTTGCAAGGCTGCGCATCGTTGCGTCGCATGAGTTCGGCGCTGCGCTCGAAAATCATGAGCTGGAGGCAAAGCCGGTCACGGAAGTGTTGCGGGTCCACGGCTTTGATGTCGTCATCGGCGCTTTTGCGCCTCTGGCGAGTTTCGCCATGTTCCATCTGGTCACCATCTTTCCGCTGAGCTGGGTGACTTTGTATGGCGGTCAGTCGGCCGGCGCGTTTCTGTTCGTCCAGGTGCTTGGCGCCCTCTGTGGTTTCGCGACCATCGTTCTGTCCGGTTACCTTGCCGACAGGTTCGGGCGCAGGCAGCAGCTTCTGATCGGTGCCTTCATCATTGCAATCTTCAGCTTCACGGCGCCGTTCCTGCTCGACGCCGGAGGCGTGGGTCAGGCAGCGTTCATCATCCTGGGCTTTGCGATCCTGGGCCTGTCTTTCGGGCAGGCATCCGGTTCTGTTTCATCGCGTTTCAGTACAGGTTACCGCTACACGGGCTCCGCCCTGACCTCCGACCTCGCCTGGCTGATCGGCGCCGGGTTTGCGCCGCTCGTGGCGCTCGGCCTCGCCAGCAATTTCGGCATCATCTTCATTGGCGGCTATCTGATTTCAGGCGCGATCTGCACCATATTGGCGCTCATCCTCAGCCGCACGATGGATACTGCCGACGTTCCGGTGCGCCGATAGTGAAACTGTGCGGCAGGGCGGCCATCCGGCCCTGCCGCATCTTTGGGTCGGCACGGACTTGCCGCGACGGTGATCGGTGGTGCAACGGCAATTCATCCTGCAAGCTGTCATGGTTCTGTAGAAAATAGTTGATTTGGCGCTTGCGCTCATCCTGAACCTATGGCAATAGGCCGCTCACCAACGACGCGACAGTGATCGCGCCGCTCAGATGCTGCTATAGCTCAGGGGTAGAGCACTCCCTTGGTAAGGGAGAGGCCGAGAGTTCAAATCTCTCTAGCAGCACCATTTTTATCCTGAATTGACAATTGCTTGGCAAAAAAAGCGAACTCTGGACGTCTTTGTTCTCGTTGCCAGATGCTGCGTAGAAAGTTATCCTTTCATCAGGCCGTCGGTACTTGAGGAAAAGAGATCTGCGCGATGAGGTTCCTGCGGGCGTTTTTGCATTTTCTGAGTTTTGCGGCGCTTGCCGCAGCGGTGCTCGTCGGCACGATCGATGCGATCCAGTCCGTCTCGTCATCCGATGTTGTGCTGACCAGTCTCGGCAATGCCTGGCTTAATCTCGATCCGGAAAGTCTGACACTGGCAGAACTGTCGGCTGATGACTATATGAGCGCAGATATATGGCGACCCTATGTGGCACCGGTTCTGGCTCAGCCGGCCGGTGCGGTATTCATGGTGCTGGCGCTGCTTTTCTGGATGATGGGTTACAAGAGAACATCCTTTGCCGGACGTTTCTCGGCCTGAAGTCGGAATGGCCACGCAGAAGCTGAAAACAATGTCGCCGGATGTGGAGGCAGAAATGTTCCTGAATGAGATATTCACCAAGAAGACGGTAATGCCATCGCCGGAGACGGCTCTACCCGGAAGGCCGCAGGCGATCCCGACTTCCGAGACCCATTTCGTCAACGGGCAGCCGCTTGATGGACCCTATCCGCAAGGCTTGGAGATCGCCTATTTCGGCATGGGTTGCTTCTGGGGTGCCGAGCGCCTTTTCTGGAAGATGCCGGGCGTTTATGTGACCGCGGTCGGGTATGCGGGCGGCGTTACGCCCAATCCGACCTACCACGAAACGACGACCGGGCTCACCGGCCACGCGGAAATCGTCAAGGTCGTCTTCGATCCCAGGATCATCTCCTATAGCGAGCTGCTGAAGGCGTTTTTTGAGGAGCATGATCCGACCCAGGGCATGCGCCAGGGGAACGATATCGGCACGACCTATCGGTCGGCGATCTACACGACGAGCGAGAGCCAGGCCGAACAGGCTCGCGAGGCGCTCGATATGTTCCAGGACGCGCTCAACAGGGCTGGCCGCGATACGCCGATAACAACTGAACTCGCGCCGGCGCCGACATTTTATTATGCGGAAGACTACCACCAGCAATATCTCGCCAAGAATCCGGCAGGCTATTGCGGCCTCAAGGGCACCGGTGTTTCCTGCCCGGTCGGTAGAGCCGCTTGATCTCGAAATAAAGTGAACGGAGCGCCGCGGATTTGTGCAGGTCCGCGGCGAATTCGTGCAGGCTGCCAAAGGGATAGGCGTATTTGCCGGATGAAAAAAATCTGGTGAATTTTTCTGGCGCACATGCAAGAGTAGGTATAGCCAAGCCTTCTAAGAGGGGGCGGTAACCGCAAGGCGTTCGCTGGCCGGACCCGCGGGAGGACCTAACTTTAAAAAAAACAGGGCTGCACCATGAAGAAAACCCTTTTGAGCCTTCTTGCCGTGGCTGCGATGTCGACGACAGCGCTGGCCGCCGAGATCAAGCCGGCGCTGGTCTATGGCACCGGTGGCAAATTCGACAAATCCTTTAATGAAGCGGCCGCTGCCGGCGCCGAGATGTACAAGAAGGAAACCGGCACCGATTACCGCGATTTCGAACCGACCAGCGATACCCAGGGCGAGCAGGCGATCCGCAATTTCGCCAGCCGCGGTTATAACCCGGTCGTTGCCGTTTCCTTCGCCTGGACCTCGGCCATGGAAAAGGTCGCCGGCGAATTCCCCGACACCAAGTTCGTCATCGTCGACTCGGTCGTCGACCTGCCGAATGTCCGCTCCGTCGTCTATAACGAAGCGGAAGGCTCCTATCTCGTCGGCCTGCTCGCCGGCATGTCTTCCAAGACCGGCAAGGTCGGTTTCGTCGGCGGCATGGATATCCCGCTGATCCGCAAGTTCGGCTGTGGTTATGTCCAGGGCGCCAAGTCCGTGAAGGCCGACATGCAGGTTTTCCAGAACATGGTAGGCACCACGGGCGCAGCCTGGAACGACCCGGTTCGCGCCGGTGAGCTTACCAAGAACCAGATCGACCAGGGCGCCGACGTGATTTACGCGGCAGCAGGCGCATCGGGCCTCGGCGTGCTTCAGACTGCAGCTGACAACAAGAAGCTTTCGATCGGCGTCGACAGCAACCAGAACCACGTTCATCCGGGTTCGGTTCTGACCTCCATGGTCAAGCGCGTCGATCTGGCTGTCTACAATGCCTATAAGGATGCGGCGGAGGACAAGTTCACCGCCGGCGTCCAGTCGAACGGCATCAAGGACGAAGGTGTCGTCGCTGCGATCGACGACAACAACAAGGCTCTCATCACGCCGGAAATGCAGGCCGCGCTCGACAAGGCGAAGGCCGACATCATTGCCGGTACCGTCAAGGTGCATGACTACATGACGGACAATTCCTGCCCGATGTAAGTCAAGGATCGAAGGGGCGCATGGTGGAAATCCCGCTATGCGCCCTTTCTGCATAAAGAGAGCAAGGTCGAGCCTTTGAACCTCCAGTCATCAGCGAATGAGCCCGCGATCGAGCTTGTCGGCATCGACAAGAAGTTCGGGGCAGTCCATGCGAACAAGAACATCAACCTCTACGTCGGAAGGGGATCCATCCACGGCATTATCGGCGAAAACGGCGCCGGCAAGTCGACGCTGATGTCGATCCTTTATGGTTTTTACCATGCCGACGAAGGTGAGATCCGTATCCAGGGCAAGCCGGTCACCATCCGTGACAGCCAGGCTGCGATTGCTGCGGGCATCGGCATGGTCCACCAGCATTTCATGCTGGTCGAAAATTTCACCGTGCTTGAAAACGTCATGCTCGGCGCGGAGGGCGGGCAGCTGCTCGCCAAGGGTGTTGCTGGCGCGCGCAAGGAGTTGAAGCGGCTGGAGAAGGATTACGGTCTGGAGGTCGATCCGGATGCCGTGATCGAGGAATTGCCGGTCGGCAGCCAGCAGCGCGTCGAAATCCTGAAGGCGCTTTATCGCGGCGCCGAAATCCTCATTCTCGATGAGCCGACGGGTGTGTTGACCCCGGCCGAAGCTGATCATCTCTTCCGCATCCTTCAGGTCCTGCGCGATCAAGGCAAGACGATCATCCTCATCACCCACAAGCTGCGCGAGATCATGGCGATCACCGACACGGTCTCGGTCATGCGCCGTGGCGAGATGGTCGCGACACGCAAGACCGCCGAGACGACGGTTGCCGAACTTGCCGAGCTTATGGTCGGCCGCCGCGTGCTGCTGCGCGTCGAAAAGCAGGAGGCAAATCCCGGCCCGGTGCTTCTGTCGGTGAAGAACCTGACGGTCAAGGACGGCCGTGGCGTCACCATGGTCGATGATGTCTCCTTTGATGTCAGGGCCGGAGAAATCGTCGGCATCGCCGGTGTCGCGGGCAATGGCCAGTCGGAACTGCTCGAAGCGCTTGCCGGCATCCGCAAGCCTGTCTCGGGCGAAATCCTGATCGATGGCAAGCCGGTTGAAGCCGCCGATCCCGCACTTTTGCGCCAGCTCGGCCTCGCGCATATTCCGGAAGACCGGCATCACATGGGTTTGGTGCTGAAATTCGAGGAATATGAAAACTCCATCCTCGGTTATCACCACGACCAGCGTTATGGTCGCGGCGCCATGCTGGACCTTGAGGCGATCCGCAAAAGCGCCGAGGAGCAGATCGCCAAGTATGATATCCGCCCGCCGAACCCGCGGCTGAAAACCGCCAATTTCTCCGGCGGCAACCAGCAGAAGATCGTCGTTGCGCGCGAGATCGAGCGCGATCCGAAAATGCTGCTGATCGGTCAGCCGACCCGCGGCGTCGATATCGGCGCGATCGAGTTCATTCACCGCCGCATCATCGAGATGCGTGATGCCGGCAAGGCGGTTCTGCTTGTCTCGGTTGAACTCGATGAGATCCGCTCGCTGTCGGATCGCATCCTCGTGATGTTCGCCGGCAAGGTGGTTGGCGAAAAGTCGTCGGATGCGGATGAACAGACGCTTGGCCTGATGATGGCGGGGATCGCGGCGTGACGGTCTCTGCATATAAAAAGATTTCGGAGTACGGGATGAACGAGGCACGGATCGGAACCGGGCAAACGGGGAGAGGCGCATGAGCACGGCTTCTGTCCCATTGCCCGCCTGGATCAATTACGGCGTCATCCCGCTGTTGAACCTTATCCTGGCTTTCTTCTTTTCCGGCCTCGTCGTCTGGGCGATCGGTGAAAACCCGTTCGAGGCGCTGAACTTCCTCATTCAGGGGGCGCTCGGTCGCGGTGATGCGATCGGATTTACCCTATTTTATGCCACCAGCTTCATCTTCACCGGTCTGGCGGTCGCTGTTGCCTTTCATGCCGGCCTGTTCAATATCGGGGCGGAAGGTCAGGCCTATGTCGGCGGCCTGGGCGCCGCCCTGGTGGCCCTGTCGCTCGATCACTATGTGCCCTGGTACGTCACCATGCCGTTTGCGGTTATCGGTGCGGCCCTCTTCGGCGCGGCCTGGGCTTTCATTCCCGCCTGGCTGCAGGCCAAGCGCGGCAGTCACGTCGTCATCACCACCATCATGTTCAACTTCATCGCCGCCGCGCTGATGGTCTATCTGCTGGTCAACGTCTTCATCGTTCCGGGCAAGATGGCGCCGGAAACGCGGACCTTCCTGGCCGGCGGACAGCTTCCCAAACTCGACTGGCTGATGGCGCTGTTCGGCCTCAAGCTCGGTCCGGCGCCGTTCAATGTGTCCTTCATCATCGCGCTCGTGATGTGTTACCTCGTCTGGCTGCTGATCTGGCGCACCAAGCTTGGTTATGAGATGCGCACGCTCGGTATCAGCCCGACAGCCGCCGTTTATGCCGGCATCCCTTACGTCCGCACCGTCATCATCGCTATGCTGATTTCCGGTGGTCTCGCCGGCATGATGTCGCTCAATGCCGTCATGGGCGCCTCGGCCCGCCTGCAGGTGGAATTCGTCGCCGGCGCGGGCTTCGTCGGCATTGCCGTTTCGCTGATGGGACGCAGCCATCCGGTCGGCATCATCCTTGCCGCGATCCTGTTCGGCATCCTCTATCAGGGCGGTGCCGATCTCTCCTTCGAAATGCCGAACATCACCCGTGACATGATCGTGGTCATCCAGGGCCTTGTCATCTTCTTTGCCGGCGCGCTGGAATACATGCTGCGCCCGGCCATGGTGCGGCTCTACCAGACGGCGACGGGGAAGTAGCCATGGAATATTTCGACACTTTCGTCAGCATTCTCGGATCGGCTATCCGCCTGTCCATCCCGCTGCTCTTCACCGCACTTGCAGGCCTTTTCTCCGAACGTGCAGGCATCTTCGATATCGGCCTTGAAGGCAAGATGCTGGCATCCGCCTTTGCCGCTGCCTGCATGGCCTATTGGACCGGCAATGCCTGGGCCGGTCTCGGCGCCGGCATCATGGTCTCGATCATCTTCTCGCTGCTGCACGGTTTTGCCTCGATCACCAATCGCGGCAACCAGATCGTCTCCGGCGTGGCGTTGAACTTCATCGCCGCGGGCCTGACCATCGTGCTCGGCACCGCCTGGTTCAACCAGGGCGGCCGCACCGGGCAGGTGCCGCCGGAAGGGCGTTTCTCCGGCATCATCCTGCCGGGTGCCGACATGATGCGCGACGTGCCGATCATCGGCCCGCTTTATGCCAACGTCATCTCCGGCAACAACATTCTCACCTATATAGCTTTCCTCATGGTGCCGCTGTCCTGGTGGGTTCTCTACCGCACCCGTTTCGGCCTGCGCCTTCGTGCCGTCGGCGAAAATCCGGGCGCGGTGGATACGGCAGGTGTCTCCGTCATCTGGCTGCGCTACCGTGCGCTGATCGTCACCGGCTTCCTCGCCGGTTTCGCCGGCACCTATCTGTCGATCGCCCAGTCGGCCGCCTTCATCAACAACATGTCCGCCGGCAAGGGCTATATCGCACTCGCCGCACTCATCTTCGCCAAGTGGAAGCCGGTGCCGGTCATGTTCGCCTGCCTTCTGTTCGGTTTCCTCGACGCCTTCGCCAACGTCATGCAGGGCAAGTCCATCCCGATGATCGGCGAGGTTCCGGTGCAGATCTTCCAGGCGCTGCCCTATATCCTTACCTGCGTGCTGCTTGCAGGCTTCATCGGCGTCGCCCGCCCGCCCAAGGCCGGCGGCGTGCCCTATACCAAGGAGCGCTAAAGACATGTCTCACGAATTGTTCGAAGCCGCCCGAGAGGCCATGACCAGGGCCCATGCGCCCTATTCGAAATTCCCGGTCGGCGTTGCTTTGCGCGCCGATGACGGCAAGGTCTATCTCGGTGCCAATATCGAGAACCTCTCCTTCCCTCAAGGCTGGTGCGCCGAGCCGACGGCGATCGGCGCCATGGTCATGGGCGGCGGAAAGAAGATCGTCGAACTTGCGGTGATTGCCGAAAAGCTGCCGCTCTGCACACCCTGCGGCGGCTGCCGGCAGAAGATTTCCGAATTCGCTTCCGCCGATACCCGCATCTATCTGTGCAACGAGGTCGGTGTCGCCAAGACCGTCACCATGGCCGAGCTGCTCCCCTACGCCTTCGAAACGGATGTTATCGGATGACCACGGTGACCGATCTGCTGGTCGAGCGGCTGGATGGCCTCGTTCCGCGCGTCGCGATCGTGCTCGGCTCGGGACTAGGGTCTCTGGTCGACGGCGTGACGGACCAGATCCGCATTTCCTACCGGGAACTCGAAGGTTTCCCGATGAGCGGCGTCACGGGCCATGCGGGCGAACTGGTGGCGGGGTATCTCGGCAGCCAGCCGATCATCATGCTCTCCGGTCGCGCCCATTATTACGAGCATGGCGATCCCAAGGCGATGCGTTTCCCGCTGCAGGTGCTGAAAGGGCTTGGCGTCCAGTCGCTGATCCTCACCAATTCCGCAGGTTCGGTGCGCGAGGACATGCCGCCCGGTTCGGTCATGCAGATCACCGACCACATCAATTATTCCGGCATGAACCCGTTGATCGGCGAACATGGCGACCGGCGTTTCGTCGGCATGACCAGCGCCTATGATGCCGATCTGGCTTTGAAGATGCGCAACGCGGCAATCCGCGCCGGCGTGACACTCTACCAGGGCGTCTACATGTGGTTCTCCGGTCCGAGCTTCGAGACGCCTGCGGAGATTCGCATGGCCCGCATGCTGGGCGCCGATGCGGTCGGCATGTCGACAGTGCCGGAAGTCATCCTTGCGCGTTACTTCGGTCTCAAGGTCGCCGCCGCCTCGGTCGTCACCAATTATGGGGCGGGAATGACCGGTGCCGAACTCAGCCACGAGGAAACCAAGGACATGGCGCCTGTCGGCGGCGCCCGTCTGGCGTCTGTCCTGCGCGAAATGCTTGGCGGTGATGCCTGACTTATCAAGGCTCTAGCGGTAAGATGCCACATTTCGCGACCTGTGCGGGTTGAATCAAATCGGTTCAACGCTAAAACTTGCACTTCAATCATCACCGGAGGACACCATGGAACTGCAGAGCCCGCGCGAGGCTGCGGCATTTGCCCTGTCTCTTCTCGACCTGACGAACCTGCGTGACGATTGCGACAACGCCGCGATCGAAAACCTGTGCCTGCGCGCCCAGACACCCTATGGAAACAGCGCCGCAATCTGCATCTGGCCGCGTTTTGTCGCCCATGCGCGCCAGGTTCTCGGCGCTGGCCATCCGGTAAGGATCGCAACCGTCGTCAATTTCCCTTCCGGTGATCTTGCGGTCGCCGATGTGGTGGAAGAAACGCGCAAGGCCGTCGAAGATGGCACTGACGAGATCGATCTCGTCATCCCCTACAAGGCCTTGATCACCGGCGACGAGGCTGCGGTCACAGAGATGGTCGAGGCTGTCCGCGCCGCATGCCCGCAATCCACGCTCAAGGTCATTCTCGAAACCGGCGAAATCCGCGACATGTCGCTGGTCAAGCGTGCTTCCGAACTGGCGATCGCCGCAGGTGCCGATTTCATCAAGACTTCGACCGGCAAGGTACAGGTCAACGCGACGCTGGAAGCGGCCGACATCATGCTGCGCGCCATCCGGGAATCCAGGGCCAAGGTCGGCTTCAAGCCGGCTGGCGGCATTTCCACGGTTGCGGATGCCGATCTCTATCTGAGGCTTGCCGAAAGCATTCTGGGGCCGAACTGGATCATGCCCTCCACCTTCCGCTTCGGTGCCTCGAGCCTGCTCGACGATATTCTGGCGGTTCTCGGCGGAACCACCGCGCCGCGCGCCGCTGCCGGTTATTGACGGGCCGGCATGCTGCCTCAGGAAATCATCCGCCGTAAGCGCGACGGCCGCGATCTTTCGAAGCAGGAGATTGCCACCTTCATCGCCGGCGTAACGAATGGAACCGTGTCGGAAGCACAGGTAGCTGCCTTTGCCATGGCTGTCTTCTTTCAAGGCATGTCCGGAAATGAGACGGTCGGTTTGACGCTTGCCATGCGCGATTCCGGCAATGTCCTGAAATGGGACGATGTCGACCGCCCGATCGCCGACAAGCATTCCACCGGCGGTGTCGGCGACAACGTCTCGCTGATGCTGGCGCCCATCGCTGCGGCCTGCGGTCTTGCCGTGCCGATGATTTCCGGCCGCGGCCTGGGCCATACCGGCGGTACGCTGGACAAGCTGCAATCCATACCGGGTTATGACATCGCGCCGGATCAGTCCCGTCTATTCCGTGTCGTGCAGGAGGTCGGATGCGCCATCGTCGGCCAGACATCGGATCTCGCGCCTGCCGACCGCCGCCTTTATGCGATCCGCGATGTCACGGCGACGGTGGAATCGGTGCCGCTGATTACCGCATCGATCCTGTCGAAAAAGCTGGCCGCCGGCCTGCGGACGCTGCTGATGGACGTCAAGGTCGGCACCGGCGCCTTCATGCAGGATATCGGGGAAGCCCGTATTCTGGCCCGTTCGCTAGTCGATGTCGCGAATGGTGCGGGCGTGCCGACTGTCGCGCTTATCACCGATATGAACGAACCGCTGGCCGATGCGGTCGGCAATGCGCTGGAAGTGGCAAACTGCGTCGATTTTCTCGCCGGCCGAAAGGCGGGCACGCGGCTTGAGACGATCATATTGGCTGAAGCCGCCGAAATGCTTGTTCAGGCAGGCTTGGCTTCAACCTTTCACGAGGGCGAAGAGAAGGCGCGTTCTGTTGTCTCGTCCGGCCGCGCAATGGAAACCTTCGCCCGCATGATCCACGCACTAGGTGGCCCTTCGGATTTCTGCGAGCGACCGGAAACCCACCTTCCGAAAGCGCCTGTCGTCCTGGATGTATTGGCTCCGGCCGCCGGTTATCTCGCCGCCTGCGATGGGCGTGTCCTCGGGCTTGGCGTCATCGAAATGGGTGGAGGCCGCCGTAAAACCACCGACACGATCGATCACAGCGTCGGTTTCGATTGCGTCCTTCCGTTGGGTTCGGCTGTTGAGAAGTCTCAACCGATCGCACGCGTCCATGCGACGTCTCGCGAACAGGCGGACCGCGCAAGTCGGGCCTTGATTGCGAGCTACACTATTGATGTGAATGCGCCGCTGGCGGCACCGGTCATCATCGAGCGGATCGGATAGCGATAAGCCTAGTTGGCAAGCGTCAGGCTGCCGCCCTTGACCTGGTAGGATTTCAGCTTCGTCAGAAAGCTCATGCCGACCAGCGTGTCGCTCAAGGCTTCATCCCGCAATACCATGGCATCGACATCCCGGACCCTGACATTGCCGATCTCGATGCGGTCGAGCACGATATGGGCGGCCTGTGTCTGCCCGTTGGCGGTCTGCATCGGATAGCGGAAGTCGAGGCTGTTGGCGCTGTAGCCCAGCATGCGCGCGGTGCGCTCGTTGATCGCGACGACCGAGGCTCCGGTATCGACGAGGCCGGTAACGGACTTGCCGTTAAGCTTGAAGTTGCCGATGAAATGGCCGCGCCCGTCGGCATTCAGCACCATCGTCCCCGGCGTAAGTGCCGCCGGCTGCGGCGCTGGTCTGGTTGAAGTGGCAGGGGAGGGCGCTTCTACCGCAGGCTCCTGCTGCGCCGGATGATCCACCCGCTCGATCAGCGCAGGGATTTGTGTCGCCATGAGAACGACAACGGCTGCGAAGATGGAAGTGCGAAGAAGCATGGGCTTACCCTTGGGTTCAGGGAAAACATGCTAGGCCGCAATGGTTACGAAAAAGCGGCCTTACCCTTTCGGGCCGGCCGCCTTCGTCATCATTGGTTAGGAAATCCTGAAAGTCTTTACTTCGTGCCGTACATGCGGTCGCCGGCATCGCCGAGACCGGGCACGATATAGCCCTTCTCGTTGAGATGGCTGTCGACCGATGCGGTATAGATCTTCACGTCAGGATGGGCTTCCTGGAAATTCTTGATCCCTTCCGGCGCTGCGAGCAGGCACAGGAAGCGGATGTTGTTGGCGCCGCGCTCCTTGAGCTTCTGGATGGCCGCGATCGCCGAATTGCCGGTTGCCAGCATCGGATCGACGACGATCATCAGGCGCTCGTCCAGGTCGTCTGGAGCCTTGAAGTAATATTCGACCGGCTGCAGCGTGTCGTGGTCGCGGTAAAGGCCGATATGTGAAACGCGTGCCGAAGGCACCAGTTCGAGCATGCCTTCCAGAAGACCGTTGCCGGCGCGCAGGATGGAAACGAAGACCAGTTTCTTGCCTTCCACGACCGGCGACTGCATCTCGACGATCGGCGTCTCGATCGTTTCCATCGTCAGTTCGAGATCGCGGGTCACCTCGTAGCAGAGCAGCATCGAGATTTCCCGCAGCAGCCTGCGGAAACCGGCGGTCGACGTCTCCTTCTTGCGCATGATCGTCAGCTTGTGCTGCACCAGCGGATGATTGATGACTGTGACGCCGTCCATGGCCTTTTTTCCTTTTCGTTGCTTGTCTCTTCTTTTTCGAAAAATATCCTGTTCTGCAAGTGGCCAGATCATGGTCCTCCCATGATCCCCAGCCTGAATCTCAGGTTTGCGCGTCGAAACGCGTCAGCAAAGCCACTTTTGTCTGATCATCGACAAATGCGGCTTCGAGCGCCGTGCGGGTCATCTCGTTGATCTCAGCGTCGCTCATCCCCATCACCTGCGAGGCGATCTCATATTCACGCTCAAGCGACGTGTCGAAAAACGGCGGATCGTCGGAATTGATGCAGACCTTCACGCCTGCCACCTTCAGCTTCTTCAAGGGATGGCTGTCGAAATCGGCAAATACGCCAAGCGCGATATTCGAGCCGGGGCAGACTTCCAGCACGGTGCCGAGTTCGGCCAGGCGTGACACGAGTGCGTCGTCCTCGATCGCCCTGACCCCATGGCCGATACGGGCGGGTTTGACCAGATCGAGCGCATCCGTCACGCTGAACGGCCCGCAGACTTCTCCGGCATGGATGGTCAGGCCCAGCCCCGCATCGCGGGCGATGTCGAAGGCGCGGGCATAGTCGGCCACCCGTCCCATGCGCTCTTCGCCAGCCATGTTGAATCCGGTGACGAGAGGATTTTTCGTCCGCGCCGCATATTCGGCTGCGGCGACGACCCGCTCGGGCCCGAAATGCCGCTCGCCGGTCACGATGATCCGCGCCTCGATGCCGGTTTTCTCTTTTGCGGCAAGAATGCCGTCGCATATGCCGGCGAGATAGGCGTCGGCACCAAGCCCGATCCGGTCGCCATGGTCCGGTGAAACGATGATCTCGCTATAGATCGTGTTGATCGCGGCAAGTTCTGTCAGATAGGCCTCGGTCAGAAGCGAATAATCCTCTTCCGTCCGATAGAGCGCGGCAACCGCGTCATAGGCGACAAGAAATTCGGAAAAGTCGCGCCATTGATAGGCGCCATCCCGCAGGAAAGCGCTGGTATCGACGCCGTATTTGAGCGCCTGCGCCGCCGTCACCGCTGGCGGTGCGGCGCCTTCGATATGGCAATGGATCTCGGCCTTCAGGAGGTGTTGCGTCACAGAAAACTCCATCCATGCCGGCCGGCGGCAATGCCGAGATGTGCCGCGATGGTCTCGCCGATATCGGCATAGGAAGACCGAACCCCGATCGAGCGGGTGCGGATGCCGGGGCCGAAAGCCATGATCGGCACGCGCTCGCGGGTATGGTCCGTACCGCGCCAGGTCGGGTCGCAGCCATGGTCGGCGGTCAATATCACCAGGTCACCCGGTTTCAGCCGGCGGTGAAAATCCGGCAGGCTCAGATCGAAGGCTTCGAGTGCCGCCGCATAACCTGCCACGTCGCGCCGATGGCCATAGATCATGTCAAAATCGACGAAATTGGTGAAGACGAGATCGCCATCGGCGGCCTCGTCCATGGCGGAAAGCGTGGCGGCGGTGAGTGCCGCATTGCCATTCGCCTTGATGACGCGCGACACACCCTGATGCGCGAAGATGTCGCCCACCTTGCCGACCGCGTGAACACTGCGTCCGGCTTCCACCATCCTGTCGAGCAATGTCGGCTCCGGCGGAAACACGGAGAAATCGCGCCGGTTGCCCGTCCGCTCGAAGGTCTCGGCCGTCTCGCCAGTGAAGGGGCGCGCGATCACCCGTCCGATATTGAGCGGATCGAGCAGGCCGCGCACCACCTGGCAAAGCGCGATCAGCCGGTCCAGGCCGAAATGCGTTTCATGAGCGGCGATCTGGAACACGCTGTCGCTTGAAGTATAGCAGATCGGCTTGCCCGTTCTGACATGTTCCTCGCCCAGCCTTGCGATGATCTCGGTCCCCGAAGCATGGCAGTTGCCGAGAATGCCGGGGATCCCGCCATCGCGGCAGATCGCTTCGACAAGTTCCTCTGAGAACGACTCGCCTTCCGTCGGAAAATAACCCCAGTTGAACATCACGGGGGTACCGGCAATCTCCCAGTGGCCGGAGGGCGTGTCCTTTCCGTTCGACATTTCGCTGGCCGCGCCATAAAGGCCGAACAGCCGTTCGGGCAGCGGCATTCCGGCCGGATAATCGCCGCTCGCCATTTTTGCGATATCCAGAAGGCCGAGCGAGGTCATGTTGGGAAGTTTCAGCGGTCCTTGCCTCAGGCCCGCCCGGTCGGCGGCTCCGGCTGCGCAGAATTCCGCGATATGACCGAGCGTGTTGGAGCCCAGGTCGCCATAATCGGCTGCGTCACGCGCACCGCCGACGCCGAAGGAATCCAGTACGAAGAGAAAGGCACGCGCCATCTGTCACCAGTGATTTGATTGCCGTCTTGTCCGATTCTGTGACCGGACTGAATCGCCGAACATATAGTTCGTCGATGCCGTTGGCAAAGATCTCGGTCGGTCGTGGATCGGGTGGATGTGGTGGCCTCGAAGCCTCAGCATCCGTCGCAGGTGATGCTGGTCCCGACACGTTGGCGATAATAGAACTCACGACTCAGCATGATGGTCTGCAGATTGCTCGGCATCAGCCCCGGCATGAACATCAGCAGTTGATGCGTGACCGAAACTTCGGCGCGAACCAGAAACGTGCTGGGCGCGCGCATGTCCGTCGGCACGTTGACGGAGGAACCGTTGGCATAGGGCCGACTCCCGTCCTGCGCCCAGGACCAGGCGACCGTCGGGTTGCTGGAGGCATCGAGCGTGACGCCGGTAATCTTCATCTTCAGGTTCGTCGGCTTGTAGGGCGTGAAGATCGCATCGGCGACGCTGGTCATCTGCTGCAGGTCGCTTGTGGTCACCTTGGACTGTTGCGTCACCAGATCCGCGACCGTGCTGGCCGTCCGGGTCACGCGTTTCGACACGCTGAGCCCGATCGTCAGCTCGAAGGACGTGATGTAGAGAAAAAGCAGAAGTGGTGCGATCAGCGCGAATTCCACGCCGCCGATGCCCCGGACATCCTTGAGGAAACGCCGCATCTGATCCGTCAGCGGCAATCCCGAAAGAACTTTGCGCAATTTCGCCCCCATCACGGATAATCCTCGTTCTTGAAGGCTGAGGTTTCCACGATCAGGAAGTATTTGGAGCCGCCTGTCGGACCGGCATTGGAAATATATGGACGAAGCAGGTCGGTCGTGACGTCCCATTTGTAATAGGCGCGCAGCATGTTCTTGGTGCCCGAGCCGCCCGGCGCAAAGCTGAGGCCCGTTGTATTCAGATCCCCGTTTGCCATCGGGATCGTCGTGGGCATGTCGGAGAAGTTCGTATAGGGCTTTGCATCCAGCCAGAGCTTGTTGGGGGTGGCGATCTCGGCTTCGCTGCACTGGATCAGGATCGAGATTTCGTCGCAGAAGGCGCGACGGAACTGGGTCTGGTTCATGTAGGTGCTGGCGGTCGTGCTGGTCACGGTAATATTGCCGGTCCGCAGCTTTCGGCCCATGGTGTCGACGCCATTGGCGACCAGCTGCTCGGCGGTATAGGCGACGAATGTCTCGATAATCGCGAAGACGATCAGGAAATAGGGGATGGCGAGAAGCGCGAATTCGATCGCCGCCGCCCCGTCTTTCGAACGGAACAGCCTTTTCAAGCCGGATTTCTTTATGTTCCGCGCAGTCGAGCCGGCCATTGGCGAATGATCCTGATGCATCTCTTCCCGTCCGCTGGGCGGCGAAAGCCTTGCGCACCATAATCAACGATTATTGAAAATCCGTTTCCCGACTAATGCAAATTGGTGCATTTTCAAGGCTCAGGGCGTCTTGCTGGTTGTGTCGAACTCGGCATGCTGTTCGCAGTTCGGCGTGCAGGAAAGCACGGTGCGTTCCGTCTGCTTGAAAACCCGGACCGTATTGCCCTCGTCGATGGAAACCAGAACACGCTCGTCGGCAATCGCATTGCCGTCCTGATCGAGAAGCACGAGATTGGTGGTGCCGAAGCTGCGACCGGTCAGAACGATCGTCGTTGAATCCGCAACGGTCGCATCCGCCACTTCCGAATTGCCGACGATGACCTTTGCCACCGGCCGGTCAAGCTTCAGCACGCGCGCCTGGTTCATGAAGACGCGCAGGATGTCCTGCCCGTTATCGGCAGCATATGCGCCACCGGCGAGAAGGCTGGAAAAAAGCGTGAAGGCGACCAGTACGAGACGCAGCGCCATTTTAAGGTCCTTGGGCGGATTTCGATATGAACAGAAGATGACGCCGATTGGTGAACGAAGCCTTAAGCCGCCGCTCAAGGCTCGTTCCGTTACACCGTCATCGTCGTCCTACCGTCCCAAAGACACTGCAGTCGATCGCAGCGAAGCAATTAACGTCCTGAATTATATGTACTTCACACAGCAATATCAGCGTCTTGAAGATACTGAAAAATGCACTGCATTTCCGTCAGGATCTATTTACCACGGCCCTTATAACTGCCCCGATTAATGATCCGGTAACGCTTCTCTTTAAGTGCTTGGCAATCGTCCGCCTGTAATTTCCACATCAACCGAGCAACGGAAAAACAAGTTGTCGGGTTAGTGCTGAACAACAATTGTGTGGAGTAGGAGAGTCACATGTCCAAGATTTTCGCTCGTTTCCGTGAAGATGAATCCGGTGCAACTGCCATCGAATATGGCCTGATCGCCGCCCTCATCTCCGTTGCTATCATCGCCGGCGCAAGCACGCTGGGCAATTCGCTGAACAGCCAGTTCGCCAACATTGCGACAAAGCTGAGATGCGGTTCCGGCACGACTTCTTGCTGAACCTAGCGGTTGCGTTCGGTTAGCACTTATGACAACGGTTGAAGCCGTCCGGCATCGGGCGGCTTTCAGCCTTTTTCAGCGATATCGGGAAAAGCTAAATGCTGAATGACATCGTCGCCGTATCTGTGCTCGCGGTCTTTCCCGCCGCTCTTGCTGCCGCGGCAATGAGCGATTTCCTGACGATGAAAATCTCCAACCGGCTGTCTCTCGCTCTGGCCGCCGCGTTTTTCCTTCTGGCCCCGCTTGTCGGTCTGCCATTGGCCGATCTGGGCATGAGCCTCGCAGCAACGCTCGTCGTTTTTGCCGTATGCTTCGCCCTTTTTGCCGCCAATGTCATGGGCGGTGGCGACGCCAAGCTTCTGACAGCCGCAAGCCTCTGGTTCGGCTTCGACCAGTCGCTTGTCACCTTCCTCGTTCTGGTCGCCTATGCCGGGGGTGGCGTGACGCTGCTTTTCTTGGTTCTGCGCGCCCGTGCCGACATGGTGATGTCGATCGGCATCCCGCTTCCCGTTTCGGTTGTCGGCACCACCAAGATCCCCTATGGCATCGCCATTGCTCTGGGTGGCCTGCTCGCATTCGGACAATCGCCTGCCGCAATGCTGGCGCTCAAGGCTTTCTGAAGCGGCCGACGGTGATCGCAATATTGCGTTAACCAGCATTATAAGCTTCTCATTAACCATAATTACACCATTGCCGCCCATCCTGACTGGAAGATCAAAGATTCTTCTGGGACATGGCAATGAAGCCCGCTCGCATCATCATCCTGACGGTGGCCGTCGTGGCCGCAGGCCTTGCCGGCCTGCTGGCCATGAACATGTCCGGCCCCCAGGCACCGCAGCTGGTTGAAACGGTCGTCAAGGAGCCGACGATCAGCGTTCTGGTTTCGGCCGATAATCTTCCCGTCGGCAGCCGGCTGAACGACAAGTCGGTCGAATGGCTGGACTGGCCGCGCGGCGCTGTCGCCGAAGGTTTTATTACCAGTGAAGCGCGTCCGGAGGCGATCAAGGAGCTCGAAGGCTCCGTCGTCCGCCTTCCGATTTTCAAGGGCGAGCCATTGAGGGCTGAAAAGGTGGCGGATTCCTCCAGCCGCATCATGTCCTCGCTTCTGCCTTCCGGCAAGCGCGCGGTCGCCACCGAAATCTCGGTTGCGACGGGCGCCGGCGGTTTCGTCCTGCCGAATGACCGGGTCGATGTCATCATGGTTCGCCAGAACAAGGATGCCGGTGGCGGTTATGTCACCGAAAACGTCCTCAACAACGTTCGCGTGCTTGCCATCGACCAGAACATCCAGGAAGCGCCCGATGGCAGCAAATCCGTGGTCGGCACCACCGCCACCCTCGAGCTTACGCCCGATCAGGCAAAGGTCATCGCCGTCGCGCAGCAGATGGCGGAGCGGCTGACGCTCGCCTTGCGTTCGGTGGCTGACGCACAGGAAGCAGATACCGACGCCGCCGATTACCTTCTGCATGGTGGCGGCAAGGCGGATATCCAGGTCATCAAGTCGGGATCGATCATCACCGGCTCGACGCAGGCGAACTGAACGGAGCGATGGTAATGATTTTGAAACGCAAGACCCGCGCAACCGTATCCACGGGCCTGGCTTTCTGCCTGGCCTTTTCCGGCATTCCGGGAAGCTTCGCTCCATCCTTCTTCGGCGTCCCGGCTGCCGTCGCAGCCGATAGCGGCGTTATCCGCATCGCACAGGGTGGCGTCGGGGCCAAGCGCCGGTTGACGATAGGCCTCAACAAGGCTCTTGTCATCGATCTGCCGTCGGACGCGCATGACATTCTGGTTGCCGATCCCTCCATGGCCGATGCCGTCACCCGCACGTCACGGCGGATCTATCTTTTCGGCAAGACGGTCGGGCAGACGAACATCTTCGTCTTCGGTCCGGGTGGCGAGGAAATCGTCACACTCGACGTGGAGATCGAACGCGACATTTCCGGCCTTGAGGCAAATCTGCGTCGCTTCCTGCCCGATTCAAACATCAAGGTCGAAATCGTTTCGGACAATATCGTGCTCTCCGGTTCGGTGCGCACGCCGCAGGATTCGGCCAAGGCCGCGCAATTGGCGACCGCCTTCCTGAAGGGCGGTGAGGCGACCACGCGCGAAATCACCGCGACCAGCGGCAATAACGGCGGCGATTCCGCGATTTACGCCGAAGGCCGGCAGACTTCGCAGGTCGTCAACCTTCTGTCGATCGAAGGCGAGGACCAGGTCACGCTGAAGATCACGGTGGCGGAAATCCGTCGCGAAGTTCTGAAACAGCTTGGCTTCGACAACACGTTCACGCGCCAGGCGACCTCCCGCAACGGTCTGGACATCCTCACTGTCGGCGCCGGTCAGGCCGGCCTAGACGGCACGATCGCCGGGCAGATCGGCAAGCTGAGCATCGAAACGGCCATGAGTGCGCTGGAGCAGGCCGATGCGATCCGCACCCTTGCGGAACCGACACTCACGGCAATCTCGGGGCAGGCCGCGACGTTCAATTCCGGCGGTGAACGTCTCTACACCACCACCGGCGTCGATGGCGTCACCACCGTTACTCCGTACCAGTACGGCATCTCGCTGGCATTCACCCCGACCGTCCTGTCGTCCGGCCGTATCAGCCTGCGTATCCAGACGCGGGTTTCGGAGCCTGTACTTACGACGTCGGCGGCCGAATATCGCAAGCGCGATGCGGAGACGACCGTCGAACTCCCCTCCGGCGGCTCGCTCGCCCTGGCCGGCCTTATCCGTGACGATATCGCCCAGAGCACGAAGGGCACCCCGGTTGCCTCGAAGGTTCCGCTTGTCGGCGCGCTTTTCCGGGCAAAGACCTACGAGCGCAATGAGACCGAACTGGTCATCATCGCGACGCCCTATCTGGTCCGTCCGGTCAATCGAAACGAACTCTCGCGCCCGGATGATAATTTCCAGCCGGCCAGCGATGCTGAAAGCGTCTTCCTCGGCCGGGTCAACAAGATCTACGGCCGCAAGGAGGCGTCTCCGCCGCCGGCGCCTTATCAGGGCAATGTCGGGTTCATTTACAAATGACCAGAAAAGATCAGCTCCAAAACCTCGGCGGCAGCCGTTCGCAGGAAAGGCATCCATCCATGGATCCGAGAAAGACAACGAGATATTCGACGGGCCGCCTTTCGGCAGCGCTCGTCCTCGGCGCGGCGGCGCTGCTGTCTTCCTGCGCGGGAAAGGACAGCTTGACGACCGGATCCTTGCCGGACGATTATCGCACCCGCCACCCGATCGTTGTCGGTGAAGCCGAAAGGAAGATCGATATCCCGGTCGCTGCCGGCGATACCGGCCTCACCAAAGGCCAGTCGGAAGTCATCGCCGGTTTCGTTGCGGAATACCGTCGCACCTCATCCGGCATCATCCAGATTGTTACCCCGCGCGGTTCCGCCAATGAGGGTGCCGCTGCCTCTGCAGCGTCGGCCACACGCAAGCTGATGGTCAAGATGGGTGTTCCTGCGCAAAAGATCCTGCAGGCGAATTTCCCGTCGGAATTCGGTGAATCTGCCCCAATCCGCCTGACCTATGTGGCGATTGCCGCCAAGACGGAGCAATGCGGTACCTGGCCGGCCGACATGACGCTGAACACGTTCTCCAACAGGAACTACTACAATTTCGGCTGCGCCAGCCAGAGCAACCTTGCCGCCCAGATCGCCAACCCGAATGATCTTCTCGGTCCCCGCCGCATGACGCCGCCCGACGGCGAGCAGCGCGGTGAGGTGATGGAACGTTATCGCACGACGTTCACCGAGCTCAAGGACATGGACGAATGATGAAGCGTAACGGTTTCAGGGCCTGATCCGATGATAAGCACCGTTCAATACGACGTAAATGGACAGCCATCGCAGGGAGATGATGCGGAGGAGCATTCCTCGGCTCTCGATCTCGAATCCGTACGGCCGCTGCCGCGCATCTCGATCCATGCCTTCTGCGAAAGCGAAAGCGTCCAGCGCATGGTCGACAAGCTGTCGCGCGATCGGCGCATGGCCAAGGTCAATCTGCGTGTTACGAGCGGCAGCATCGATGCCGCGGCAAACATGTATGCGTCGGCGCCGACGCCGAACCTGATCGTGCTGGAAACGGCCGCCGAGCCGCGCAATCTTTTGGGTGAACTGGCCCCTTTGGCCGAAGTTTGCGATCCGTCCACCCGCGTCATCGTCATCGGTCGCTACAACGATATCGCGCTTTACCGCGAACTGGTGCGCAACGGCATTTCCGAATATCTGGTCGCCCCCGTTCCGATGGTTGACCTGATGGCGGCAATTTCCGCCATCTTCGTCGATCCGGATGCCGAGCCGCTTGGAAAATCGATCGCCTTCATCGGCGCGAAA
This sequence comes from Neorhizobium sp. UBA7851, assembly GCA_002500765.1. Classification (GTDB taxonomy): domain Bacteria; phylum Pseudomonadota; class Alphaproteobacteria; order Rhizobiales; family Rhizobiaceae; genus Neorhizobium. Next base: position 938 of record DLSX01000241.1, on the reverse strand, counting down.
GGCGGCGTCGGCGCCTCGACCATCGCCCATAACTGCGCCTTCGGCATATCGAGCCTGTTCTCGACGGAAACCATCCTTGCCGATCTCGACCTGCCCTTCGGCACCGCCAATATCGATTTCGATCAGGATCCGATGCAGGGCATTTCCGAGGCGGTTTTTGCGCCCGAACGCCTCGACGAGGTGTTTCTCGATCGCCTTCTGACAAAATGCTCGGATCATCTGTCGCTTCTCGCTGCCCCGTCGCTTCTCGACAGGGCTTACGATTTCGACGGTCGTGCATTTCAGCCCGTCATCGAAATCCTTCAGCGCAGCGCGCCGGTCGCGGTTCTCGACATCCCGCATGGCTGGAACGAGTGGACGACGTCGGTGTTGTCCGATGCGGATGAGGTCGTCATCTGCGCCGCACCCGACCTCGCCAACCTGCGCAACACCAAGAACATCCTGGATGCGCTGAAGAAGCTGAGGCCGAATGACCGCGCGCCGCATCTCATCCTCAATCAGGTTGGAATGCCGAAGCGGCCGGAGATCAGCCCGTCCGATTTCACCGAACCGCTGGAAATCGAGCCGATCGCCATTCTGCCATTCGATTCTGCCCTCTTCGGCAATGCTGCCAATAGCGGCAGGATGATTGCCGAGGTCGATGCGAAATCTCCGATCGCGGAGACCTTCTCGCAGATCGCCCATGTCGTCACCGGCCGTATCGCGGTGAAGAAGGCGAAGAAGGCTGGTCTCGGCAGGGTGCTCGGCATGCTGGGCCGGAAATAAGTCACAGAACCTCAGAGTTAGGTCTTAAAGCGCATGTTTGGAAAACGCGGAAACGACGGGTTTGGCAAGGGAGGCGCGATCGCATCGCCGCCTGCACCGCAATTTACGCCCGCGCCTGCCGCACCGGCCCGGCCGGAAGCCGCTGGAAAACCCGAGGCCTCGGCCGAAAGCTC
>DLSX01000243.1:26691-42872 GCA_002500765.1 Neorhizobium sp. UBA7851 | reverse complement strand
TCTTCGTCTCGGCAGGCTTTTCGGCCGCCGTTGCAGGATCGGACCTGGCTGCCTGCTCGCCATCGCCCTCATTCGCACCTGCGCCGGCATTGTCAGCAGCCGGAACGGTCTTTTCTTCACCGTAACCGGTAGCAGCCTCCTCCTTCGCACCGAAAACCATACCGGTGATCGAACTCAGGAAACCGCCACTTTCCGTCGCGGCCATCTCCTCGCGCTTGCCTTCCGCCTCTTTGCCGACAGCAGCTTCGGTGGTCGCCTCAGCGCCCTGGCCCGGAGCCTTCTCGGCCTCGGCGGCCGGTGCCTCATATCCGGAGGCGGCTTTCGGCTCGGCCTCCGCAGCCGCAGCGCCTTCGGGCAGAGACGGATCGAAACAGTCGGCCTTGTCGGTCAGATGCGCTTCCAGGTACTCGATGTCCTCCAGCGGAAGATCGATCCGCATGCCGTAGAATTGCCCGTTGGCGCTTGGCGTACCATCGAGATAGTAGGCAGTATAATTNNTATAATTTTCGGTCTGCGCCCCTGCTGGCATCCTTGCCGGCTCAGGGATATAGACGACCTGTGCGGCAATCGCCCGACCACGCATCTCCGCAGTATCCTTGGGTCCGGCGCTGTCGATCATCGCAACCTGCACGAGACCGGCCTTTTCCTTTTCCTGCACCGCCCGCGCCACGCGCAAAGCCGTCTTCAGCCGGGAAATCCCGTCACCGGACTGATCGCTGGTCACGTATTTGCGCACCCAAATGCTTCCGTTTCGGCGCATCTTCTGCGTCTGCAGCGTCGTGCAGGCCAGTCCGTTGATGTCTTTATAGGAAGGGCCGAGAATCTTGTCCGTTCCGATCAGCACCGCTGCCGAGCCGCTCGCACCACAAAGGACCAGTACGCCGCTGAGAAGGAAGACAAACTTCTTCGACAGCCGGATCTTCATTTGCCAACACCCGGCATACTCGAACTCCAGTTACGCAATACACAATAGAATTATGGGGACATATTCGCCCAATCTTATTGAAGAATCTTTAAGCGGTTTTGTCAGCTCTCCGTTCCAAGACGGGATTCCAACTTGTTGCGAATGACTTGCAATAGCATTGACAGGGACTTTTTTATCACTAGGTTAAATTGCGAATGATTTGCAGCAGCAATAACGGATCACGTATGTCGTTTTTGAGAATTGCATGCCTCGGTACCGGTCTTCTGGCCGGCCTGATCTCCCTGCCTTTCGCCGCTCAGGCCCAAAAAGCGTCGGGGGAAAAGCCCAAGGTCGTCACGACCTTCACCATCATTGCCGATATGGCGAAGAACGTCGCCGGTAATGCCGCTGACGTCGAAAGCATCACCAAGCCCGGCGCCGAGATCCATAATTACCAGCCGACACCGCGCGACCTCCTGCGCGCCCGTGACGCGGATCTCGTCCTGCGCAATGGCCTCAACCTCGAACTCTGGTTCGAACGTTTTCTGAAAAATCTCGGAGATGTGAAAAACGTCACCGTTTCCGATGGCGTCGTCCCGATGTCGATCGCTGGTGGCGCCTATCAGGGCAAGCCCAATCCGCATTCATGGATGTCGCCGGAAAACGCAGTCGTCTACGTCGAAAACATCCGCAAGGGCCTGACCGAGATCGACCCGGCCAATGCCGAAACCTACGCCGCCAACGCGAAAGCTTATACCGATAAGATACGTATGCAGGCCCAGCCGATCCGTGACGAACTGACAAAGCTGCCGGAAAATCACCGCTGGCTCGTCACCAGCGAAGGCGCCTTCTCCTATCTAGCCCGCGATTTCGGCCTGAAGGAGCTTTATCTCTGGCCGGTCAATGCCGACAGCCAGGGCACGCCGCAGCAGGTACGTGCCGTCATCGATGCCATGCGCGAGCATGACGTGAAGGTGATCTTCTCCGAAAGCACCGTCTCCGACAAACCGGCCAAACAGGTCGCCTCCGAAACCGGTGCGACCTATGGCGGAGTTCTTTACGTGGATTCGCTGAGCGAAGCCGATGGACCGGTCCCGACCTATCTCGACCTGCTCCGCGTTACCTCCGAAACCATCGCAAAGGGTCTCGCACAATGAGGATGGGCAAGACCAAGCCGGTGACGACCGGCCTCACGCTCGACAATGTCAGTGTCGCCTATCGCAACGGCCATACGGCGCTGAAACATGCCAGTTTCGAGGTGCCGAAAGGCACGATCACCGCACTGGTCGGCGTCAACGGCGCCGGCAAGTCGACGCTTTTCAAGGCCATCATGGGCTTCGTCACCCTCACGGAAGGTTCGGTCCAGATCCTCGGAATGCCTGCACGCGAAGCGCTGAAGAAGAACCTTGTCGCCTATGTGCCGCAATCGGAAGAGGTCGACTGGAATTTCCCGGTTCTGGTCGAGGACGTGGTGATGATGGGCCGCTACGGCCACATGAATTTCCTCCGCATCCCCTCTCGCCATGATCATGAGATGGTCACCGAGGCCTTGAAGCGGGTCAACATGCTGGAATACCGCAAGCGCCAGATCGGCGAGCTTTCCGGCGGCCAGCGGAAACGTGTGTTTCTCGCGCGGGCATTGGCGCAGGAGGGCCAGGTCATCCTTCTCGATGAACCCTTTACCGGCGTCGATGTAACGACCGAGGAGCAGATCATCGCGCTCCTGAAGGCATTGCGCGACGAAGGCCGCGTCATGCTGGTCTCCACTCACAATCTCGGCAGCGTGCCGGATTTCTGCGACCGTACTGTTTTCGTCAAGGGCACGGTTCTGGCTTACGGCAAGACCGAGGATACGTTCAACGAAGCCAATCTGGAAAAGGCCTTCGGCGGCGTGTTGCGCCACTTCATTCTCGGCGGACGCGACCTGCATGACGACGAGGACCCGCGCCACGTCAAGGTTTTCACCGACGACGAGCGCCCCTTCGTCACCTATGGCAACGGAAAAGAGAAGAAGCCGGAGGGCGCCAGTGCTCCAGACGCTTCTTGAACCCTTCACCTACGGCTACATGCTGAACGCCATCTGGGTCTCGGCCCTGGTCGGTGGCGTCTGCGGCTTTCTCTCGGCCTATCTCATGTTGAAGGGCTGGTCGCTGATCGGCGACGCGCTCTCGCATTCGATCGTTCCCGGCGTCGCCGGCGCGTATATGCTCGGCCTCCCTTTCTCGATCGGTGCCTTCATGTCAGGCGGCCTGGCAGCACTTGCCATGCTCTTCCTCAACCAGCGCACCCGGCTGAAGGAAGACGCGATCATCGGCCTGATCTTTACCTCGTTTTTCGGGCTTGGCCTGTTCATGGTGTCGCTTTCGCCGACGTCGGTCGATATCCAGACCATCGTCATGGGGAATGTTCTGGCTATCAGCCCAGGTGATACGCTGCAGCTCGTCATCATCGGCACCGTCAGCCTGATCGTCCTAACGCTGAAATGGAAAGACCTGATGGTCGCCTTCTTCGACGAAAACCACGCCCGCACGATCGGCCTCAAGCCCGATGCGCTGAAGGTGATGTTCTTCGCCCTGCTTGCCGCCTCCACCGTCGCCGCCATGCAGACGGTCGGCGCCTTCCTCGTCATCGCCATGGTCGTCACCCCGGGCGCCACCGCCTATCTGCTCACCGACAGGTTCCAGCGTGTCATCCTGATGGCGCTCGGCATCGGTGCCGCAACCAGCTTCTTCGGCGCCTATCTCAGCTATTTCCTCGACGGCGCAACCGGCGGCATCATCGTCGTGCTGCAGACGGTAATCTTCCTCATCGCCTTCGTTTTCGCCCCCAAGCACGGCATGCTTGCCGCCCGCCGCCGCGTAAAACAATCGCTGGAGGAGCCGGTATGAGCGACACGATCGACCTCCTCCTTTTCCCTTTCCAGATCGACTTCATGCAGACCGCCTTTGCGGTAACGCTGATGATCGCCCTGCCGATGGCTATCCTCTCCTGCTTCCTGATTTTGAAGGGCTGGTCGCTGATGGGCGACGCCGTCTCCCACGCCGTGCTGCCGGGCGTCGTCATCGCCTATATGCTGACGATCCCCTTTTCCATCGGCGCCTTCGTCGCCGGCATGGTCTGCGCGTTGGCAACCGGTTTCCTCAAGGAAAACAGCCGCATCAAGGAAGACACCGTCCTCGGCATCGTCTTTTCCGGCATGTTCGGCCTCGGCCTTGTTCTTTACGTCAATGTCCAGGCCGACGTGCATCTCGACCACATCCTGTTCGGCGACGTGCTCGGCATCCTGCCGCAGGACCTGTTCGAAACAACGGTGATCGCCATCGCCTCCACCATCTTCCTCGTCATCTTCCGCAAGGATCTGCTGGTACACGCCTTCGACGAACAGCACGCCAAGGCGATCGGCCTGCCGACCCGACTGCTGCATTACGGCCTGCTTGCCGTCCTGTCGCTGACGGTGGTCGGCGCCTTGAAAGCGATCGGCATCATTCTCTCGGTGGCACTGCTGATCGCCCCCGGCGCCATCGCCTTCCTGCTGACACGCCGCTTCACTGCCATGCTCCTGACCGCAGTGGCCGTCGCGCTTGGCTGCTCGCTCGGCGGCATCTATCTGAGCTTCTTCCTCGATAGCGCCCCCGCCCCCACCATCGTGCTGCTGATGACGGCGACATTCATTCTGGCCTTCATCAAAACGGTGGTGACGGCGAAAAGAGTGGTGGCCGTCTAGATGCAAAGAAGGCTCGCCGATGGTGGGCCTTTGTTCAGATCGCATCCGCCAAATCGTCATCCTTGGGCTTGTCCCAAGGATCTAATCACATTGTCACAAACTCAGCGCGGCAGATGCGCGGGACAGGCCCAAGCATGACTGCGGTAAACTTTTCACCTTTGCCATCCATCTAAAGCAATTCCAGCGAAAGTGGGAACCGGTTTTGCGTCCGGAATTGCGTCGAAACAAAGAGATAGAGCGATTTCGCGTTTCGGAGAAAAGCGGAAACGTTCTAAAGCGGGCATATGCCCGCTTGTCTTTCATCAGATCCGGGTATATACACGCATCAAGATGTCCAACGATACATGCCACTGCATCCTGTTGCGCAAGGCGACCCGCAAGGTCTCGTCCTATTATGACGAGGCGCTGGCGCCGCTCGGCATCAATATCGGCCAGTTCAGTCTGCTCAGAAACATCCGCAGGATGGAGCCGGTGTCGCTGACCGATCTGGCGCACAAGGTCGAGCTCGATCGCTCGACCGTCGGCCGCAACGCCAAAGTGCTCGAGCGAATGGAGCTGATCGCCATCGGCCACGGCGAAGACCAGCGCGAAGCGGTGCTGACGATCGCGCCGAAAGGCCGGGAGATATTGGAAAAAGGCGCGCCTCTCTGGGATGGCGTGCAGGATGACATAGAAGCCCGGCTCGGGCGCGAGAAGGCACAGCAACTGCAGGACCTGCTCGCAGAACTGTAGTCCTTTTAACCGGACAGGGTATCCACGCGTCAATGCGGGTAGATACCCCTAATATGTCACTGCAATTGGTGAAACCTAAGGGGGCCCGAATGATATCGACAGGCGTTGCCGGCTGGATGGCGGCGAAAAAACTCCACTACGGGTGGGCCGTTGCCGCAACCACCTTCCTGACAATGCTGGCAACCGCCGGCGCCATGGGCTCGGCCGGCGTGATGATCCAGCCGCTGCACCAGGAATTCGGCTGGGATATTGCCGATATCTCCACCGCCATGGCCGTACGTCTCGTGCTTTTCGGCCTGCTCGGGCCTTTCGCCGCCGCCTTCATGAACCATTTCGGTGTCCGTCAGGTCGTCTCGACCGCGCTGGGCATGATCATGTTCGGCATCGTCACCTCCTTCTTCATGACCGAAGTCTGGCAATTGCTGCTGCTCTGGGGCGTCGTCATCGGTGTCGGCACCGGCATGACGGCTCTGGTGCTCGGCGCAACCGTCGCCACCCGCTGGTTTTCCAGGCGCCGCGGCCTTGTCATCGGCCTGATGACGGCAAGCAACGCCACCGGCCAGCTTGTCTTCCTGCCTCTGCTTGCGGCCCTGACAGAAGCCTATGGCTGGCGCACGGCGCTGACCCTGACCGTCGCCGTCCTTGCCACGACCTTTGTGCTCGTCCTGCTCGTGATGCGTGACCATCCGGCCGATGTCGGCCTGCCCGCCTATGGCGAAACCACGATCAACAAGGCTCCGAAGCAGGATCACGAGCTTCTCGCCACACTCCTGTCTCCGCTCATCGTCCTGAAAAGCGTTTCCGGAAACCCGGTTTTCTGGGTCCTGTTCGGAACCTTCTTCGTCTGCGGCCTATCCACAAACGGCCTCATCCAGACGCACTGGATCTCGATCTGCGGTGATTTCGGCATGGCGGCAGTGACCGCAGCCGGCACGCTTGCCGTCATAGGCATCTTCGATTTCGTCGGCACGATCTTCGCCGGCTGGCTTTCCGACCGTCACGACAACCGCATCCTGCTTTTCTGGTTCTACGGATTGCGCGGCCTGTCGCTGATCTACTTGTCTATGTCAGGCTTCAGCACGCTCGAACTCTCCGTCTTCGCGATCTTTTACGGTCTCGACTGGGTGGCAACCGTACCGCCAACGGTCAAGCTGGCGGCGGAAAGCTTTGGTCGCGAAAAGGCCGGTCTCGTCTTCGGCTGGGTCTTCACCGGTCACCAGCTGGGAGCCGCAACCGCAGCCTTCGGCGCCGGCTGGTTCAAGAGCGATTATGACACCTACATGCCAGCCTTGCAGATCGCAGGCGTCATGTGCATGCTCGCGGCAATCTCCGTCATGCTTTTGAGGAAGCCCAAGAGCCCTGCTCCCGTAGCCCAGGCAGCCTGACTGATCACACCCCGGGCCGGTAATCCATACCGGCCCCACCCCGCCGAAGCGCCGTCGCTTTGACACGGGTTTCCGTGGCATTCTTGAACGCCTCCAGCGTCAGGCTGACATAGAAGGCCACGATGATCGCCAACAGCATCACCATGGCCAAAGCATTGAGCAAACCCGAATAAGCATAAAAGGCATCCGCCATCTGTATCTCCAATCCTGTCTTGTGGGATTGAACCTACCGGCGAACGTCATCCCGCCGATTGCAGTTTTGTGTCGAAATATTTCAGCTTCGCCTCTGACGGGTCAGGCAGCCCGCTTCGAACCCGTTTCCCCGGTCGCCGCATCCGGCTCACGAATGCGCTGGCGGCGGTTGAGCTTGAAATGATTGACCAGTTCGACAAGCTGCGCTGCACCCGCGGCAAGCGACCGGCTGATCGTCGTCGTCCGTTCCACCATGACCGCATTCTGCTGGGTCATCCGGTCAAGCTGCGAAACGGTGCTGTTGATTTCCGAAAGGCCGCTCGCCTGCTCCTGCGCCGCCGTCGCGAGCGATTGCACATTGCTGTCGATCGATGCGACAAATGTCTCGATCTCCTGCAACGCCGAACCGGTCTCGTCCACCAGTCGCACGCCTTCCGTCACTTCACGGCCCGACTTGTCGATCAGCGTCTTGATTTCCTTGGCGGCTGTTGCCGAGCGCTGGGCAAGTTCTCGTACTTCCTGCGCAACCACGGCAAAACCCTTGCCTGCTTCACCGGCCCGTGCCGCCTCGACACCGGCATTGAGTGCCAGGAGATTGGTCTGGAAAGCAATCTCGTCGATCACGTCGATGATCTTGGTGATCTCGCCTGACGCATCCTCTATCCGCTTCATAGCCGTGATGGTTTCCTGCACCACGGTGGATGAGGCCGTTGCTGCCTCAAGCGCATTTTTCACCAGCTTGCGCGTCTCAACCGTATTGGCCGAAGACGCCCTGACGGTCGAAGTCACCTGCTCAAGTGCCGCAGAAGCCTCTTCCAGCGATGCCGCCTGCTCCTTGGTGCGGGCGGACATCTGGTCGGCCGCCTCATGCATTTCCTGGCTGGAACCGTTCAGCATGCCGGTCTGCTTCAGCACGCCCATCAACGTCTCCTGGAACGCGCCGATCGAGGCATTGAAGTCGCGCCGCAGCGGCTCGAATTCCGGACTGAAGGGAACATCGATTGTCTGGCGGATATTGCAGTCTGCAAGGCGCCCGAGACCCGCCCCCAGCCCCTTTACCACGGTCATGCGTTCAGAAACATCCGCAGCGAATTTCACAACCTTGAACACGTGGCCGCTGTCGTCGATGATAGGATTGTAGGACGCCTGAATATAGATCTGCTCGCCCTGCTTGGCGATCCGGGTAAACTGTCCAGTGGAGAATTTTCCCGCCGAAAGCTCCTGCCAGAACTGTTTGTATTCCGCCGACTGTGCATAATCAGGCTCGCAGAACATCGAATGATGCCGCCCGACGATCTCGCCCAGCTGGTAGCCCAGCGTTTTGAGAAAATTCTCGTTCGCCGTGATGATCTCGCCTTCCGGTGTAAATTCGATCACGGCCTGCGCCCGCGACAAAGCATCCAGCTTGCCGCGATTTTCCAGTTCGTCCTTGCGCGACGCCGTGATGTCCGTGGCGATCTTCACCACCCTGTAGGGCTTCTTGCCCTTGAAAAGCGGATTGTAAGAAGCCTCGATCCAGACTTCGCGCCCTCCCTTGCCGAAGCGCTTGTATTTGCCCTGATCGAACTTGCCCTTGGCCAGCCCGGCCCAGAAATCCGCATAGTCCTTCGATGCGGCATCGGCCGGATCGACGAAGATCCGATGATGCTTGCCGACGATCTCCGACAGCGAATAGCCGACCGTCCGGCAGAAATTCTCGTTGGCGGTCAGGATGATGCCGTTGAGGTCGAACTCGATGATCGCCTGCGAGCGATTGAGTGCCTCGACAAGGGCTGCGTTGGACTGCATGTGGCCGAAAGGCAAAGCGACCATGGATATCTCCGCTTGGCTAATTTTGCGGCAAGACTATCCACCTTTAATAAAGTTTAAGTTAATTAAGCGATTGATCGCATTCAACTTTACGATGTGTTGAAGCGCCGCCACCTTCACAACCGGAAGACTATTCACCCATGAAAAAGGCCCGCCTCGCGGCGAGCCTTTCTTTATAACCTGGCGGTGGTTCTTTGGTCAGGCAGCAGCGAGCTGCAGTTCCTTGCTGACGAGATTGCGCAGCGCAATCAGATCCTTGTTGAACAGACGAATACCATCCGACAGCTTTTCGGTCGCCATCTGGTCTTCGTTGAGCATCCAGCGGAAGGTCTTTTCATCCATCTTGATCGGCGCTGCGGATTCGAACTTTTCAGGAGAAAGCTTGCGTTCAAGCGTGCCTTCGGCCTTGTCCAGCTCGTCGAGCAGGTTCGGCGCGATCGTCAGGCGGTCGCAACCGGCCAGCGCTTCGATTTCGCCGGTATTGCGGAAGGAGGCGCCCATGACGATCGTGCTGATGCCGTTCGCCTTGTAGTAATTGTAGATCGAACGGACCGAAACGACGCCCGGATCGGTCTCGGCCGTGTATTCCTGGCCGGTCGACTTCTTGTACCAGTCGAGGATGCGGCCGACGAAGGGCGAGATCAGGAATGCCTTGGCGTCCGCGCAGGCAACGGCCTGGGCATGCGAGAACAGCAGCGTCAGGTTGCAATCGATGCCTTCGGCCTGCAGCACTTCCGCAGCCTTGATGCCTTCCCAGGTGGAGGCAAGCTTGATCAGGATGCGTTCGCGCTCGATACCGCGTGCCTTGTAGGCGGCAATGATATCATGCGCCTTCTTGATCGAGGCTTCGGTGTCGAAGGAAAGGTCGGCATCGACTTCGGTCGACACGCGGCCAGGAACGATACCGGCAAGCGCTGCACCGACATCGATCGCCAGGCGATCGGCAACGGCAACGGCAATCGCTTCGTCATTGCCACCCTGCTTGCGGCCCCAGGCAACGCCTTCCTTCACCTTGTCGGCAAAGATCGACGTGCCGATCGCCTTCAGGACGATGGACGGGTTGGTCGTGCAATCGACCGGCTTCAAGCGGGCAACGGCCTCGATGTCGCCGGTGTCGGCGACGACGGTGGTCATGGAACGAAGTTGCTCTAGTTTTGACGTCATCCGAATGGTCCTCACTGATGGCTGTCGGTGCTGGAGGCACCGATTTTGCTCCTCTGGCATGTTATCTAGATAACATCCCCGGAAGGTAAAGAAGTCAAGACATTTGTCCTTCTCAATTGACATATGTTCCAATGAAGACGATATCATGACGAGACGCGCAGAAATTGCATATTCTGCATATCGGGAGGATTGATCGCCCTTGGCCAGATTGAGACGCGAGAGCCACACGACCTATTCCGACGCGACCTCGCAGAGGCTCCGCGCTGCGTGGCTCTATTATAACCAGGGCCTGACGCAGAAGGATGTTGCAGAAAGACTTGGCGTCAGTCGCTCCACCGTCATCCGCATGCTCGACGAGGCGATGAAACGCTCCGAAGTGCAGATCTGGATTTCGGAAGGTATCGAAAGCTGCGTCGAACTGGCAATCCAGCTGGAAAAAACCTACGGGCTTGATGAGGCCGTGGTCGTCCCTACCCCGCGCGACAGTAGCGCCGATGCGCTTGCCGGCGCAGTGGGTCTCGCGCTCGGACAGTTCCTTTCCGAAGTCATCCAGGACGACATGACCATCGGTGTCGGCTGGGGCCGTACCATGACGGCCTCGCTGTCCAGCTTCCGACCCACCCGCCATTCCAACGTCAAGGTCGTCTCGCTTCTCGGCGGCATCGTTGCCGTCCATCAGACCAATCCGATCGACTTCACCTGGCGTTTCGCCGGCCAGCTCGGTGCCGAATGCTACATGTTCCTGGCCCCGCTCCTCGTCGACACCGTCGCCACCAAGCGCGCGCTGATCGACAAATGCGGCCTCGATACGATTTACAACCTTGCCGAGAACCTCGAACTCGCAGTCGTCAGCTGCGGCGATATCGGCCCGCACTCAACCTCGCTCTCGGAAGGCTTCATTTCGAAGAAGGAGCTGGACCGTCTCATCGCCTCCGGCTGTGTTTGCGATACGATGTTCAACTTTCTCGATGAGCAAGGCCGCTCGGTCGATCATGCGCTCAACGAACGGGTCATGTCGGTCGATCTCGACACGCTGAAGAAGGCGAAGCACATCGTTCTTTCCTCCGGCGGTTCGCATCGCGCCGTCGCCATCCGCGCCACCATCCGGCGTATCGGCTGCAACACGCTGATCACCGACGAGACGGCGGCAAAGGAATTGCTGCGGCTCGCCGCATCGGAACCATCAGGCGATCCAAAGGGCTGACAGTCCTCCAGACACGGCTTTTCGTTGGATGCAGCCGGATGACTTTTGCCAACTGTTTGACAGACGGTCAGAAAAAATGTCAGCAAATCGGAGGAGGAGATTTCTGCCATGGCAAAACGGTCTGACACCCAGGGACGGCTGGACGATGCGGCGAGGGCTGGCTGGCTCTATTACGTCGCCGGTCGCACCCAGGACGAAATAGCGGCCGCCATGGGTATTTCCCGGCAATCCGCGCAGCGGCTTGTCTCGCTTGCCGTGGCCGAGCGCCTGATCAAGGTCAGGCTCGACCACCCGATCGCCGCCTGTCTCGAACTGGCGGAACGGCTCAAGGAAAAATACGGCCTGCGCCATGCGGAAGTCGTACCGAGCGACCCTTCCGGATCGTCATCGACGACAGGTATCGCGGAAGCGGCGGCAGCGGAAATCGAGCGCTGGCTGAAAAGGCCGGAGCCAATCGTCCTTGCCGTCGGCACGGGCCGCACGCTGAAGGCCGCCGTCGATCAATTACCGCCGATGGAATGCCCGCAACACCGCATCGTGTCGCTCACTGGCAATATCGGCCCGGATGGCTCGGCCGCCTTTTACAACGTCATCTTCTCCATGGCCGATGCGATCAAGGCGCGTCATTTCCCCATGCCGCTTCCGGTCCTCTGTTCCTCTGCGGAAGAACGCGAAACGCTGCATGACCAGGCGCTGGTCCGATCGACGCTTGCCCTTGGCGCGGAAGCGGCAGCCACCTTCGTCGGCATCGGAGAACTTGGGATCGAAGGCCCCCTCTGCGTCGATGGCTTTCTCGGCCGCGAGGAGATGCTGAGCCTCGTCGAAAGCGGCGCCGCAGGCGAGATCTGCGGCTGGGTTTATGACCAGCAGGGCCGCCTGCTCGACAACGCTGTCAACGAGCGTGTCGCCAGCGTTCCGATCCCCTCGCGTTACACCAGCGCGGTCATTGGAATCGCCCAGGGACAACGCAAGATCAAGGCCATCGCAGCGGCGCTCCGAGGCAAATTGATAAACGGCATTATTACCGACGAAGCGTCTGCCGAGCAGTTGCTCCGTTTGTGAGCAAAAATTTTTCCATTCAAATTCAAGTGCTTAAAACGTTTCAATCGCAGTGCAGCGACGAATCCGTGTTGACTTCTGTCAGGTCCTGATAAGTAATTGCCCACGAGCAAAGCGAATGCTCGCTAACATCTTCTCGGGAGGAAGATATGACATTGAAGACTTTTCTGCTGGGCGCCTGCTCGGCCCTGGCCTTCGTTGCCACCACGGCTTCGGCTGAAACCCTCACTATCGCTACCGTAAACAACGGCGACATGGTCCGCATGCAGGGCCTCACCTCCGAGTTCACCAAGGCGAACCCGGACATCGAAGTGAACTGGGTCACGCTGGAAGAAAACGTTCTCCGCGAGCGCGTCACCACCGATATCGCCGCAAACGGCGGTCAGTACGACATCGTCACCATCGGCAACTACGAAGTTCCGATCTGGGCCAAGCAGCAGTGGCTTCTGCCGCTCGAAGGCCTCGGCGACAAATACGACATGGACGACCTCCTGCCGGCGATCCGCGGCGGCCTGTCCGTCGAAGGCAAGCTCTATGCGGCCCCGTTCTACGGCGAATCCGCGATGATCATGTACCGCACCGACCTGCTTGAAAAAGCCGGTCTGAAGATGCCGGAAAGCCCGACCTGGGAATTCATCGCCGATGCGGCCAAGAAGATGACCGACCGCGGCAACGACATCAGCGGCATCTGCCTTCGCGGCAAGGCCGGCTGGGGCGAAAACATGGCCTTCGTCTCCGCGCTCAACAACTCCTTCGGCGGCCGCTGGTTCGACGAAAACTGGAAGCCGCAGTTCGATCAGCCGGAATGGAAGGCCTCGCTCGCCTTCTACGCTGACCTGATGAAGGAAGCCGGTCCGTCTGGCGCTTCGTCCAACGGTTTCAACGAAAACCTGACGCTGTTCCAGCAGGGCAAGTGCGGCATGTGGATCGACGCGACCGTCGCGGCATCCTTCGTATCGAACCCGAAGGATAGTAAGGTTGCCGACAAGGTCGGTTACGCGATCTTCCCGTCCAAGGAAGGCGTAAAGAACCACGGCAACTGGCTGTGGTCGTGGAACCTCGCAGTCCCGGCCTCTTCCAAGAAGGCTGAAGCTGCGCAGAAGTTCATCTCCTGGGCAACCAGCAAGGAATACACCCAGCTCGTCGCTTCCAAGGAAGGTTGGGCCAACGTTCCTCCGGGCACGCGCACCTCGCTCTACAACACCGAGGAATACAAGAAGGAAGCAGCCTTCGCAGCCCCGACGCTTGCTGCCATGCAGGCTGCCGACATCACCAAGCCGACCGTCCAGCCGGTTCCCTACACGGGTGGCCAGTTCGTCGCGATCCCTGAATTCCAGGCTCTCGGCACCACTGTCGGTCAGCTGTTCTCGGCTGTCATCGCCGGCCAGTCCACGGTCGACGACGCACTCACCGCTGCCCAGGCAACGGCAACCCGCGACATGACCCGCGCGGGTTACATCAAGTAAGGGATTTCCTCCCAGGATGAGGGTTGTCCGGCCTCGTTGCCGGGCAGCCCGCTTCGAACGGAAACCAGAACGACCAGAAGCCGCGCCTCTCGTCGTATCCGCAAGCTACCCTATAAAAACAAGATCACGCTTCCGAGCTGACGTTCGTCAGGAACGCCATGCCGGCAATGAGAGCTCAATGCTCCGGGGAGGGTTTTAGAGATGGCCACGCAGAATACGCGGACGTTGGCACGCCTTATGATGGCGCCCTCCGTCATCCTGCTTCTTGTCTGGATGGTCGTACCGCTCGCAATGACGCTGTACTACTCGTTCCAGAACTACAATCTTTTGACACCGATGAACGTCTCGTTCGCCGGTTTCTTCAATTACCAGTATTTTTATACCGATCCGGCCTTCTTCCAGTCGATCTGGAACACGCTTCTGCTGGTTCTCGGCGTGCTGGCGATCACCGTCATCGGCGGCACCGCGATAGCACTTCTGATCGACCAGCCGATCTTCGGCCAGGGCATCGTGCGCATCCTCGTCATCTCGCCCTTCTTCGTCATGCCGCCGGTGGCCGCGCTGATCTGGAAGAACATGATCATGCATCCCGGCTATGGCGTGTTTGCCGATATCGCAAAGTTTTTCGGCGTCCAGCCGATCGACTGGTTCGCGCAGTTTCCGCTCTTCTCGGTCATCATCATCGTCGCCTGGCAGTGGCTGCCCTTTGCGACCCTGATCCTGCTCACCGCGCTGCAGTCGCTCGACAGCGAGCAGAAGGAAGCCGCCGAAATGGACGGCGCCAACTTCTTCAACCGCTTCATCTATCTGACAATCCCGCATCTTTCGCGCGCCGTCACCGTCGTCATCCTGATCCAGACGATCTTCCTGCTCGGCATCTATGCGGAAATCCTCGTCACCACCAATGGCGGTCCGGGTTACGCCTCGACCAACCTCACCTTCCTCATCTACCGCACGGCGCGTCTCGGTTACGACGTCGGTGGTGGTGCGGCTGGTGGCATCATCGCCGTCGTCCTCGCCAATATCGTCGCCATCTTCCTGATGCGCGCCGTCGGCAAGAACCTCGACAAGTAGGAGAGAAGATCATGGCTCGTTCAGTCTCTACAGGACAAAAGATCGGCTGGAGCATCGCCGCCTGGGTTGTGGCATTGCTCATCTTCTTCCCGATCCTCTACGCCGTCATCACCAGCCTGAAGACGGAGCAGGAGGCCATTGCCGGCTTCTCGCTCATCCCGTCCGGCACCTTCGAGAACTACATCACGGTGCAGACGCAGCGTGACTACTTCAAGCCTTTCATGAATTCGGTGATCCTGTCGGTCGGCTCCACCATCCTGGCGCTGATCATCGCGATCCCCGCCGCCTGGGCGATGGCGTTTGCGCCGACAAGGCGGACGAAGGACATCCTGATGTGGATGCTCTCGACCAAGATGATGCCGGCGGTCGCGGTTCTGTTGCCGATCTTCATCCTGTTCCGCAATTTCGGCCTGCTCGATACCCGTATCGGCCTGACCATCATGCTGACGCTGATCAACCTGCCGATCGTCGTCTGGATGCTCTACACCTATTTCCGCGAAATTCCGGGCGAAATCCTGGAAGCGGCGCGCATGGATGGTGCAAGCCTCTGGAAAGAGATCGTCTATGTGCTGACGCCAATGGCAGTACCCGGCATCGCCTCGACGCTGCTGCTCAACATCATCCTTGCCTGGAACGAAGCGTTCTGGACCATCCAGCTGACGACCACCAATGCGGCGCCGCTGACGGCCTTCATCGCCTCCTTCTCGTCGCCTCAGGGCCTGTTCTGGGCAAAGCTCTCGGCTGCCTCGACCATGGCGATTGCGCCGATCCTCATCCTCGGCTGGTTCAGCCAGAAGCAACTCGTTCGCGGCCTCACGTTTGGCGCGGTTAAGTAAGGAAATCCGATCATGGGCAGCATTACCCTCAAGAACGTCCAGAAGCATTTCGGCGAAGCCAAGGTCATTCCCTCCGTCGATCTGGAAATCAAGGATGGCGAGTTCGTCGTCTTCGTCGGCCCGTCCGGCAGCGGCAAGTCGACCCTGCTTCGCCTGATCGCCGGCCTTGAAGACCTGACCGGCGGCACGATCACCATCGACGGCAAGGACGTGACCCAGGCAGCACCCGCCGCCCGCGGCCTCGCCATGGTCTTCCAGTCCTATGCGCTCTATCCGCATATGAGCGTCAGAAAGAACATCGCCTTCCCGCTGAAGATGGCGAAGATGGAACAGTCGGCGATCGACAAGAAGGTCGAAGCCGCCGCCAAGGTTCTCAACCTCACCGACTATCTGGAGCGCCGCCCGTCGCAGCTTTCCGGCGGCCAGCGCCAGCGTGTCGCGATCGGCCGCGCCATCGTCCGCGAACCCTCCGCCTTCCTGTTCGACGAGCCGCTCTCCAACCTTGATGCGGCACTGCGCGGCACGATGCGTCTGGAAATCAGCGATCTTCACAACCAGCTGAAGACGACGATGATCTATGTCACCCACGACCAGATCGAAGCCATGACCATGGCCGACAAGATCGTCGTGCT
>DLSX01000243.1:1470-26666 GCA_002500765.1 Neorhizobium sp. UBA7851 | reverse complement strand
CTCGCCGCGGATGAACCTGATCACCGGCGACTACGCCAGGTCCAAGGGCGCGACCACCGCCGGCATTCGCCCGGAACACCTGACGCTGTCCAAGGAGAGCGGCACCTGGAAGGGCAAGGTCACCGTAGCCGAACATCTCGGCGCCGACACCTTCCTGCATCTCGATGTCGAAGGCATCGGCCAGATGACCGCACGCGCCAGCGGCGAGTTCGGCGCGCATCATGGCGACACCGTCTACCTGACGCCGGATGAAACCAAACTGCACCGTTTCGACGACAAGGGCCTGGCAATTCGGGCCTGATGGATCCTACCGGCCTGACCAAGCAGGCCAACCGGAGTATGAGAAAATGACTGTGAAGCTTTCGTTGGCAAGCCTCAAGGATGCCGCTGCGACCGCTGGTGTGCCCAATTACGACCCGAAGACCCTGACGCCGGGCATCATCCATTTCGGCGTCGGCAATTTCCACCGCGCCCATCAGGCCGTCTATCTCGACGACCTGTTCAACACCGGCAATGGTCACGACTGGGCGCTGATCGGCGCAGGCGTCATGCCCTCCGATGCCGCCATGCGCGACAAGCTGAAGGCGCAGGATTATCTCACCACCGTCGTCGAGCAGGACAACAACAAGACAGGCGCCCGCGTCACCGCTCCGATGATCGACGTCATCGCACCGGACCAGAAGGACGCTCTGATCGAAAGGCTCGCAGATCCTGCGATCCGCATCGTCTCGATGACGATCACCGAAGGTGGCTATTTCATCGATGCTGCCGGTCACTTCAACCCGGCCCATCCCGCCATGGTCGAGGACGGCAAGAACCCGGCGGCACCGAAGACGGTCTTCGGCCTCATCCTTGCGGGCCTTAAAGTTCGTCGCGAGCGTGGCGTTCAGCCCTTCACCATCATGTCCTGCGACAACATTCCAGGTAACGGCCACGTCACGGAAAACACCGTAATCGGCCTCGCAAAAATGTCCGACCCGACCTTCGCCGACTGGATCCACGCCAGTGTCGCCTTCCCGAACTCGATGGTCGACCGCATCACCCCGGCAACCGGCGCCCGCGAAATCGACATCCTGAAGAACGACTTCAACATCGACGACAACTGGCCGGTCTTCTGCGAAGAGTTCAAGCAGTGGGTCATGGAAGACAATTTCCCCGCCGGCCGCCCTGCCCTGGAAGAAGTCGGCGTCCAGTTCGTTCCCGACGTTGCTCCCTATGAGCTGATGAAGATCCGCATCCTCAATGGCGGCCATGCGACGATCGCCTATCCGGGCGAGTTGCTCGACATCCATTTCGTTCACGAGGCGATGGAACACCCGCTGATCCGCGCCTTCCTCGCCAAGCTTGAGAAGGAAGAGATCATCCCGATCGTGCCGCCGGTCCCCGATACCAATCTCGACGAGTATTTCGACCTGATCGAGCGCCGGTTCCTCAACCCGAAGATCGGCGACACCATCCCCCGTCTCGCGCAGGACGGCTCCAACCGCCAGCCGAAATTCATCCTGCCCTCGACCCGCGATCGCCTTGCCAAGGGCGACGACATTATCGGCCTGTCGCTGGTCTCCGCACTGTGGTGCCGCTACTTCGCCGGCACGTCGGATAGCGGGCGCAAGATCGTTTTCAACGACGCCAGCGCCGAAAAGCTGCAGGCCGCAGCCATCAAGGCCAAGGACGATCCGGCAGCCTTCCTCGTCTTCGACGAGATCTTCGGCGAGGTTTCCAACAACGAACTGTTCCGCAAGCGTTTCGCCCATGCATTGAAGACGCTATGGAGCGAAGGAACTGCAAAGACCCTGCAGCTCTATCTCGACGACAAGCTGGTTCAGGAATGAGGTGAAACGTGGCGGATAAGGCTTTTCTGAACAGCGGACCTCTGGTGATCTTCGACTGCGACGGCGTGCTCGTCGACAGCGAACCGCTTTCGGTCCGGGTTCTGGTCGAGGCCTTGAACCGCCACGGTATCGACATGGCCGAGGAGGAAGCCTACCAGCGCTTCCTCGGCCGCAGCCTTGCCACCATGCGGCAGGTCATGGACGAGGAATACGACTTCCACACCGGCCCGGAATTTCTCGAAACGCTGCGTCTCGATCTCTACGATCTGTTCAAGACCGACCTTCGGCCGATCGACGGCATTGCCGAAACGCTCGATGCACTGGCGCTTTTGAACCTGCCGCGATGCGTTGCATCCTCCAGCCAGCCGGAACGCATCCGCCTGTCGCTCAACATCACCGGCATTCTCGACAAGCTGGAGCCGCATATCTTCAGCGCTTCCATGGTGAAAAACGGCAAGCCCGCGCCGGATCTCTTCCTCCATGCCGCCGAGCAGATGGGCATAGCACCCGCAAACTGCATCGTCATCGAGGACAGCCCCGCCGGCATCGAGGCGGCGCAGCGCGCCGGCATGACCGTTTTTGCCTTTACCGGCGGATCGCATGCCTGCGTCCCCGGATATCGTGAACGGATCGACGAACTTTCGCCCGATCTCATATTTGACGCCATGCCGGATTTGCTCCACCTTGTAAAAAACCACATGGAGGGTCGCGGAGGAGCGTCTTCCCAACGGGCGGTCTGATCGTCGTTGAGGAAGAGTTTGCCGCGGGCGGTACAGGGACAGGAAACAGATCTGGATGCGTGATCACCTCGTTGCGGTCGATATCGGCACGACCAGCGCGCGTGCCGGCGTTTTCGACAGCAGTGGCCGAATGCTTGCCAAGGCCAAACACCCGATCCGGATGTTCCGCCCCAGGGAAAGCCATGCCGAACATTCCTCGCAAGATATCTGGGCCGCCACCTGCCATGCCGTGAAAGCCGCAATGGCCGAAGCCGGCATCGAGCCTTCAGGCATAGCCGCAATCGGCTTCGACGCCACCTGCTCGCTCGTCATGCGCGACCGGAACGGTAAGGCGCTTTCTGTTTCCACCACCGGCGCGCCCGAGCAGGACACGATCGTCTGGCACGATCACCGCGCGATCCGAGAGGCCGACGAACTCTCCGCTTCCGGCCATCATGTTCTGGATTTCTCCGGCGGTTCGCTATCGCCCGAAATGGAAATGCCGAAGCTGAAATGGCTGAAAGAGAACCGACCGGAAAGCTGGAAAAACTCCGGTTTCATCTTCGATCTGGCCGACTTCCTTACCTGGAAGGCAACCGGATCGGCAGAGCGCTCCCGCTGCACCGTCACCGCCAAATGGAACTATCTGGCGCATGAGACGCCCGGCTGGAAAAGCGATTACCTGAAGCTCGCCGACCTCGAAGACCTCAAGGAAAAAGCCGGGCTGCCGGAAGGCACTGCCGAAGTTGGCTCCAGCCTCGGCAAATTGTCGAAGGAGGCTGCAGCTCAACTCGGCCTCGATACGCAAGTCGAAGTCTCCCCCGGCCTGATCGACGCCTATGCCGGCGCCTTCGGTGCGCTTGCCGGCGCTGCCAGCAATGCGGAACTCGAAACCAGCGTTGCGCTCATCGGCGGCACATCCAGCTGCATCGTCGCCTTCTCGCGCGATCCGAAACCGGGCCGCAGCCTCTGGGGTCCCTATTACGAAGCGGTCCTGCCTGAACACTGGCTCGTCGAAGGCGGTCAGTCGGCGGCAGGCGCGCTGCTCGATCATATCGTCCAGATGCATGCCGCAGGCGGCGAGCCGACCTCCGACCTGCATGGTCGCATCATCGCCCGTATTGCGGAACTCCGCTCTGAGACGGACGGCGACATCGCCCCCAACCTGCATATCCTGCCGGATTTCCACGGCAACCGTTCGCCTTTGGCCGATCCGCATGTCCGTGGCGTCATTACCGGCCTGACCCTCGACACATCCTTCGATGGACTGTGCCGCCGTTATTGGCGCAGCTGCGTAGCGATCGCGCTCGGCATCCGCCATATCCTCGATACCATGGTCGGTTTCGGTTATCGTTTCGAAACCCTGCATGTCACCGGCGGCCATGTGAACAATCCGCTTCTGGTCGAGCTTTATGCCGATGTCACCGGCTGCCGGGTCGTGGTACCGCAGACAAGCGACGCCGTCCTGCTCGGCACCGCGATGAATGCGGCGGTGGCCGGCGGTATATATTCCTCCTTGTTTGCCGCCAGCGAGGCCATGCAGGCTGGCGGCACCGAGTATCTGCCAAGCCTCGCCCGCAAATCCGCCTATGAGCGTGACTACCGCCGCTTCCTCACCATGGTCCGCCATCGCGAGGAATTGCGGGAACTGGCCTAAGTTCGGGTGACCCCGCTTATGTCCGGGGTTTATCCTGCGATACCTCGCCTGCACCCGGCAGCGGATCGAAGAACAGGTAAAGCCCGCTGATCCGCCCGTTGCGGGCAATGATGAAGTCGGTCCCGGCATAGGCCGGCGGCTCGCCGGGCAGACCGGAAACCCAACGCACCCTGCCCGCCGTCTCCTGCAGCACTTCAGCCGGGCCGAGTTCGCTGTAACGATAATCCGGATGGGACGAACGGATCACACCGGCGATCCGCGCAATCTCAGCCGGTCCGCGATAGATCCCGTGCGGCTCGTGGAATTCCGCATCCGGCGTGAAGATTTCCGCAGCAACAGCCGCCCGGCGCGCATCGTCAGCCTCGCCGAAAACCTCCTGCAGATTGCGCTTCAGCAATGTCGCAATGTCGTAAGCCATCGTCAGTCTCCTTGAAAAAGCCACGCGTCCGCCTGGAACAATTTGGGGACGCGCGGATGAGCTTCAACGGTCAGTCAGGCTTCAGATCTGCACCTGGCCACCATCGACGAAGAGTTCCACACCATTGACGAAGCTTGCATCGTCGGAGGCGAGGAACAGCACCGCCTTGGCGATCTCTTCCGGCTGACCGACGCGGCCGGCAGGGATGAGGCTTGCCAGATAATCCTTCGTGCCTTCCGCCTGCGCACCGCCGCCGAACAACTCGTTCAGGCCGGCCGTTTCGGTGACACCGGGGCTGACGGCGTTGACCCGGATATGGCGGTCCTTCAGGTCGAGGATCCAGTTGCGGGCGAAGCTGCGGATCGCAGCTTTGGTGGCGGAATAGACGCTGAAGGCAGGCGTGCCGGAAATGCTGGTCGTCGATGAGGTCAGCACGATCGAACCGCCATCACGCATCAGCGGCAAAGCCTTTTGCACGGTGAACAGCACACCCTTCACATTGCTGTCGAATGTCGACTGGTAATGCTCTTCGGTGATCGAGCCGAGCGCCGCAAATCCACCGCCGCCGGCATTGGCGAACACGACGTCGATATGGCTATGCTTCTGTTGGACCGCATCATAGCCGGTCGATATCGGCAAGCCTGCCCATGTCGCCCTGCACACCGGTCACGCGACCACCAATGGTCTTGACAGCAGCATCGAGCGCGTCCTGACGGCGACCGGTTATGAACACCGAAGCCCCCTCGCCGGCAAACGCCTTGGCAGTGGCAAGTCCAATACCGCTTGTGCCGCCGGTAACGATGACGACCTTGTTTTCAAATCGCTGAGCCATTGTCTTTCTCCTTTGATCTTGCGGTTAGTTTTCCGCTGGATAAGAAATACATCTGGAACGATGATTTCGAAAGTCGGCAAAATCGACACTCATCGTTCCATATGGAGAACGATAATGCGCCTCGACCTGAATGATCTTGTCTATTTCGCTGAAGTGGTCGCCCATGGCGGTTTTGCTCCCGCCGGGCGCGCGCTGCGCGAACCCAAATCCAAGCTCAGCCGCCGCGTGGCAGGATTGGAGACACGGCTCGGCGTGCGCCTGATCGAGCGGTCAAGCCGCCGCTTCCGGGTGACGGATGTGGGACAGGTTTTCTATCAGCGCTGCAAGGCCATGCTCGCCGAAGCGGAGCTGGCGCAAGCCATCGTGGCCGAAGCAAAATCGGAACCGGAAGGCCTCGTGCGCTTCAGTTGCCCGACCGGACTGGTCGAACCGATCTCGGCCCTGGTCAACACCTTCCTCGAGCGGCACCCGAAGGTCCAGCTGCAGCTCGTGGGGGTCGACCGGCCGGTCGATCTCATCGAGGAACGGATAGACATTGCGCTGCGCGTCCGCACCAGCATAGATAGCGACGCCTCGCTCACCATGCGCTCGCTCGGAAAATCGATCCGTATCCTCGTTGCAAGCCCGCAGCTCGCCAGCCGGATTGCCCATATCGAACAGCTCACCTCCCTGCCGACACTGGCAACCAGCGACGATGCGAGCGAATTGGAATGGCATCTGGAAACCGATGACGACCGAAAGCACATTGTCCGCCACGCTCCCCGCATGGGCTGCGCTGATTTTTCGGCTGTCCGCTCAGCCGCGATCGCCGGTCTCGGCGTTGCCCTCCTGCCCGATCACACCTGCCGTCAGGCGCTGGAGGATGGAAGGCTGGTGCGCATCCTGCCGGCCTGGCGCGGCATCACCGGCATCGTCCATCTGGTCTTCACCACCCGTCGTGGCCTGCCGCCGGCGGTGAGGAAATTCATCGAC
This sequence comes from Neorhizobium sp. UBA7851, assembly GCA_002500765.1. Taxonomy (GTDB): domain Bacteria; phylum Pseudomonadota; class Alphaproteobacteria; order Rhizobiales; family Rhizobiaceae; genus Neorhizobium. The sequence continues at coordinate 20,236 of DLSX01000243.1, read as the reverse complement.
CATCTGGCGGCGAATTTCCCCAAGGATGCACTGGACGATCCGCAGTTCCGCTAGTGACCGCTATCGTGTTCTTCACACAATGAATCAGTTCGCGGCGCAACACGCCCTCCTAGGTTTTCCCGGCCCGGGTAGCGTTGCTGTTGATGCGCAACGGATAGTTTTCAATACAGGTGGTTTCACCGCGATAGGCCTTTTGACGATCAGACCGATCTTTTCCTAGGCGTCGGATCAGACTTCTTTAGACGACCGGCCGATCACAGATAGCTGCTGCCCGACACCGGCAGGAAAGCATCTTGTGGATAATGATTAAGTCCGGTCCCAGACGACGGGCCCGCGGGAGTTTCAAATTGCGCTTCGCTTCGATGGTCGTATTCGGTGAGATCGGCCATTGCGTATTCGGGTTGAGCGGCGTTTGCGAGCATTCAACAGTGGCGACGGCGCGCACCCTCCGGCCGTCGCCCAATACTCAATCATCCACGTTCACCGAAAACTTCCTTCCATCCCAGACACCAAGCCGCATAGCAGGCTCCGGACAAGGAGCCCTGTCGATCAACAAAGCGCCTTAAAGACCAGTGTGCATGTCGTTATTGTTATGTCGCCGCAGGGATCGGAAATGCGACGCTGGATACCACATTCGGCATTACAACCATAACCATCTCTACAGGCGTTGACGAAACGTTGGCACGAGGCCTAAAGACCTTTTAACAACCGTGGGGAACAGGCATGTCGTTTTCGTCAGCACTAAAAAGCTTCTTTCGGAGGCGATCCAAACTAAAGCCTACAATAAAGAAAAACGCCCTTGTATTCGGCTCGGGTCCAGGATCATCAATTCCAACGTCTTTTGATCAGAGTTGGTGTCTGGTCACAATCAATGCATCGCAGGCAGCAACGCATGACGACACCATCACGCCCGACATCACACTCATTGGCACTTCAACGTTAAGAAACAAACCAGCAAACCGAGAGGCAAAAGAAGTATTGCGCGGTCGGAAAACCCGCACATTGCTCCTCTTTGATCGAGGCAAGCTCATCGACAATCAGCGGCTCAAACTTCTGATGCTCGGATACAGCTATGACCGAGTGGTTTTCATTTCGACGGCCGACCGCATAGATTGGATACGCGACGCTACAGGTATCGAACCTGTCGATAAACCAAGCAATGGTGTCGCTGCCGCGTTTTTGTGTGCATCTCTTGGCGCCAAGAAAATCGTGATGACGGGGTTCTCCCTGACAAAAGAAGGACATGCATATAACACCAAGAACCGAGAGCGAGCCCACGTAGCCGGCGACCGTGAAGCCCTCAAATTGGCGGTATCGAGAAATGTGCCGATTGTGACCAATCAGAACGATTTTTCCGCAGAGTCCGGTGTCCCCCTGCTGGAAACCCGCCAGCAACCTACAGGATGATTATAAACGCTGCCGCTCCTTGGAATGCCGGATAATAAATGAGGGCAATTTCGCTTTAGTCGGCGGGGCGCGAATGTCGTTAGCCGCCAAAAGCGATAACCACCCGCGATCGCGTCCCAACCGTCGAAGACGTTAGGAGGGAGTGTGTCCCTCCTCAACGACCGGGATCGTGTATGGCAATTTGCTGTCTAATTTCAGCGAACATTTGATCCTTGGCCACCACACCGGATGCAAGATAGCTATCAATGGCATTTAGCTCGATTGCGTCGAACTCTCTAGGCATTCTGGACAGTGCCTCAGCCACATCCTCGCTGGAGCTGCCAAATATACGATCGACACCGCCCAGAGCATCTTGCAATACATACGCGATTTTTGGCGTATTGGATTCGATCGCCACGAACGGCTTCCTAAGTGCCAGGGCGAGAGTGACTGTGTGGAGCCTCCCTGTAACAACGACTTCGGCTCCCGCCAATTCAGTCAAGAATTTATCAAAATACTCGCTCTTGGGGACCTCCTGCCGCGTCAGCTCAGGAAGTTTGGGGGATCGATATTTGGCCAGTATCTTTCTGTAACTTCTGACCAACTTAGCATGCCTCGCCTTCAACGAGGTGTCTTTAGGTGGATCCATGGGAAGGAAGGTAGCTTTCACTGTTCGGGAATAATCAGCAAGCTTGGTTGAAATCTCATGAAACACTGAATCTGTAACGAACGCGCCAGCACCCGGCTTGCCTCGCCATCGATGGAGGTCAGCTTCGAAGAATGAGAGATCGGGAACAAACGTGCTTTTTATTCCATGTTGCCCTAGATAAGCTTCACTGCTTGTTTCTCGCACGTATATTCCGTTGAAGTTGCGAATATGGTCCAGCTCCTGGGCTCTCAAACGGTAAAGAGTACAGTTCAGAAGGAAAGAGGGAATATTCAGATGTTCCTTCGCGAAAGTGGCTAATTCGCAAAGGAACCGCGCGCGAGGCCGGCTTTCACTATTGTGAATGCTGCCCTCTCCATTGACGATCAGAGCATCGATTTTGGCCTCTTTCAAGACCTGTGCATGAGGCCGCCAGTCTAGCCCGGACGGCCAGAAATAGGTTGATCTCATGCCTTCGCTACGCAAACCTGCCACCAAGGTCTGCATCACGGCTTGCGTGCCGGGATGCCCCTTTAATGCGGTATCGTTGAAAATTCCGACGTTCATAAGGTCCTCGTGTCGCAGTTTCACACTGGGTCGAAGACCACCATGTGCCCGGCGCATCTGTGCGTCCTTAATCGAATTAAATCAAGTTTGAACCAACAAGAATTAATCGCACATGGCTCCCCGCTTTTTGACAACCGCCACCTCCGTGCGACATGAGAATTTCATTCTGCCAAACTCAGCCGGCAGGCAACCACGTAACCGCTTGTTTCGACGACTCACACCACCTACATCTGCCCGGCCAACCGCCGGAGACCATGCATGATCCTCGACGCCGCCCGCCTTGCGCTCGTCAACCTTTTCGCGCCGGAGACCCGATCCGCCTTCTGGAAGATGCTGGGTCTGACCCTGCTCATTCTCGTCGGTCTGTGGTTCGCGCTCAGAGAGAGCTTCGCCTATTACGTCTGGCCCTGGTTCGCGGCCTTCCTTCCGACAATGCCGGAATGGACCGGATGGGTGACACTGATCGCAGCCATTGCCGCCAGCATCGGTCTGGCGCTGGGGCTTGCACTTCTCATCGCCCCGATCACCGCACTGATCGCCGGCCTGTTTCTCGATGATGTGGCGGCAGTGGTCGAAAAACGCGACTATCCGAACGACCCGCCCGGCAAGGAACTTCCGCTCGGTCAGGCAATTGCCGGCTCGGTCAAGTTTCTGGGCGTCGTCATCGTCTTCAACATCATCGCGCTGCTTCTTCTTTTCATTCCGGGCGTCAACCTCATCGCCTTCTTCATGGTCAACGGTTATCTGCTCGGCCGCGAATTCTTCGAATTTGCCGCAATGCGTTTCCGCACGCCGACGGAAGCCCGTGCCTTTCGCTCGAAACACGCCTCGACAGTCCTGCTTGCCGGCATGCTGATCGCCGGTTTTCTGGCGATCCCGATCGTCAACCTGCTGACCCCGCTTTTTGCCGCCGGGCTGATGGTGCATCTGCACAAGGCGCTTTCGGCGCGGGATCCCGGCTTTCGAGGCTAATCCGGCAGCGCCGATGCCTCGTACATCGCGGCATATTCCGCACTTGGCGGGATCGGCTTGATGATATCGATCAGCACGCCATTCGGGTCGGCGGTGATGAAATGCCGCTGGCCGAAATCCTCGTTGCGGATATCGAGCCGGATCGGCAGGCCCGCCGCCTTCAGCCGCTCATAAACCGCATCGACATCCTCGACCTCGAAGTTCAAAAGCAGGCCGGATACCGTGCCGCGCCCGGCTTCCGGGATCGTCTCGTGGCTACCCTCGAGGATGGCGAGCGTCACATGCTCGCTTTCCTTCGACTGCAGATGAACATACCAGTCGGTGGAAAACAGCGCCTCGAAACCGAAATTCTGGATGTAGAACGCCGCCGTTCCGGCCACGTCCGCGGTCATGATGACCGGATAATAGCTGATTGCCTTCATCTCTTTTCCTCCGTTGAGATTTAATATACATTCAGTCTGTATGTTTTCTTATAAATACATTCTGTCTGTATGTAAATAGAGGACCGAAATGCCGCGCAGCAATCGTGAACGCACAGACGCCACCCGCACCGCTCTGCTGGATGCAGCCCGTACGCTGTTCGTCGAGAAGGGTTACGCCGAAACGGCAACGCCGCAAATCGTCGCGGCAGCGGAGGTGACACGGGGAGCGCTCTACCACCACTTTCCCGATAAGAAGGCGCTGTTCTGGGCAGTCATCGAGCGCGAGGCGAACAACGTTGCCGCCGATATTGATGCCCGTTCGGCAGAAGCCTCATCGGCGCGTGAAGCCCTTCTGCAAGGCGCATCCGCCTATTTCGATGCGATGGCCGTGCCGGGCCGCACCCGGCTGCTCCTGAAGGATGCCCCCGCCCAGCACGCGATCGACAATGCCGAAGGAGAAGACCCTGCCGAACAAGGCCTGAAGATCGGCCTCTCACATCTGCTGGCGGGCTCGGAAAACATCAAGCTTCTCGACCCGCTGACATCGCTGATTTCGTCGGCCTTCGAGAAAGCCGCAATCGCAATCGATTGCGGAGGAAAGCGCGCCGATTACGAAGCCGCAATCGCAGCCCTTCTCGACGGACTTATTGCGCAGCCTCGCCGATGAACTGAGGCGGCAATTCCACCAGCGGCGCCGGAATATCGAAGGTCTTTTCCGGCGAGCGACAGAGATCGGCAATGATGCAATGCTCGCATTCCGGCTTGCGCGCCTTGCAGGTGTAACGCCCATGCAGGATCAGCCAGTGATGCGCATGGAAGAGATACGCTTCGGGGATGACCTTGAGGAACTGTTCCTCCACCTCGTCCGGCGTCTTGCCCGGTGCCATCAGACAGCGATTGCCGATACGGAAGACATGCGTATCGACGGCAAGCGTCGGGATGCCGAAAGCCATCGACATGACCACATTGGCGGTCTTGCGTCCCACACCCGGCAGCCGCGTCAACTCCTCGAGCGTCTTCGGCACCTCAGAGCCGAAGTCGTCGATCAGCATGCGACAGAGCGCGATGACATTCTTCGCCTTGTTGCGATAAAGCCCGATCGTCTTGATATGGGCGATGACACCATCTTCACCGAGCGCCAGCATCTTTTCCGGTGTATCGGCTATTCTGAACAGCGCCCGAGTCGCTTTGTTGACGCCGACATCGGTCGCCTGTGCGGATAGTGCAACGGCAACCACCAGTGTGAACGCGTTCACATGCTCCAGCTCGCCCTTCGGCTCCGGCCGCTGGATCGAGAAACGGCGAAAGATTTCCACCATCTCTTCCTTCGAATAGGCGGATTTGAAACGCTTGGTCTTGCCGGTCGCAACCTTCTTGGCAGGGGCGCGAGTTGACTTTTGCAAAGTTAGGGAGCTGGATTTCGGTTTCGCAGTGGCCATGAGACTGTATAGGCATGCCCCATGATGGAAAGCAACGCGCAGATAGCGGACGACCGACAGGTCTTTTCCGCTGAACTGACACCCTACCGATCACTGGGGCGAACAGGGCTCAAGCTGGTGCTCATGCTTTCGGGCGCCGTCTGCGCCTTTTACGGCATTTTCTTCACCGTGACCGGCGCCTGGCCGATCGGCCTGTTTCTCGGTGTTGATTTTCTGCTTCTCTATTTTGCCCTGAAGCTGAGCTATCGATCCGGCCGGCAGCGCGAGGAAGTAAGCGTATCGCCGACCGATGTGCTGATCCGCAAATTCTCTCCGACCGGCCGCATGGTCGAGCACCACTTCAACCCCTTCTGGGCACGCTTCCGTGTCAATCGGCACGAGGAATTCGGTATCACCTCCATGCATGTCACCGGCGAAGGCCGGGCGACCGATATCGGCTCATTCCTCAATCCTGATGATCGGGAGAGTTTCGCAAAGGCCTTCCGCAATGCGCTGGCAACCGTGACCCGCCGCCTGTGAGCAGGGCGCAAGCGCGCAAGAAACGGGTGGTATCCATGGAAACGAAAGGGCACATATGAGCGAAAGGAGACAGACCATGAATGCTCTCGCTCAATTTGCCGCGCCGGCAGTCGATGTGACGCCGGAAGGGTCGGATTACGAGACGGTGCGCCGGGTCATCGAGATGATTACCCTCGATTACCGCGACCAGCCATCGCTCGAAACGATTGCCGCCGAGATCGGCCAGTCGCCGACGCAGCTGCAGAAGCTGTTCACCCGCTGGGCCGGTCTTTCACCGAAAGCTTTCCTGCAGGCGGTCACGATCGATCACGCCAAGCGCCTGCTCGGTACCGAAGGCCTGCCGCTCCTGGAAACTTCCTATGAGGTTGGGCTTTCCGGCCCCGGTCGCCTGCACGATCTCTTCGTCACCCACGAGGCGATGTCGCCCGGCGAATGGAAGGCCAAGGGCGGCGGCCTGACGATCCGCTACGGCTTCCACCACTCCCCCTTCGGCATTGCCCTCGTCATGGCAACCGACCGCGGCCTTTCCGGCCTCGCCTTTGCCGATGAGGGCGGCGAACAGGAAGCGCTGGACGATATGACCCGCCGTTGGCCGAACGCGACCTATCTGGAAGACAAGGCCGCAACCGAGCCCTATGTCGGCCGCGTCTTCGACCGTTCGAAATGGCTCTGCGACCGCCCGTTGCGCGTCGTGCTGATCGGCACAGATTTCCAGATGCGCGTCTGGCAGAGCCTGTTGAAGATCCCCTACGGCCAGGCCGTCACCTATTCGGACGTCGCCAATGATATCGGCCAGACGACCGCAAGCCGCGCAGTGGGCGCGGCGGTCGGCGCCAACCCGATTTCCTTCGTCGTCCCCTGCCACCGTGCGGTTGCCAAAAACGGCGCCCTGACGGGTTATCATTGGGGCCTCACCCGCAAGCGGGCCATGCTCGGCTGGGAGACGAACGGAGGATAAGCCTCCGATTCCGAGCCGCTATCAGAATAGTGACCTGCAAATCTACCCGAAGAAGTTAGGGGCTTGTTTACAGGGTTTTCCGGCCTCTGCTCACGGCGCTACACGATTTCCAGTCTAAAACTGGAGATCTTGCTGGGTGCATGAGCGTAAGTTTCCGCGATCGAGGGCATTCCTCGGCGCCAAGATCCTGTTCAACGATCACCGCTCGGCGTTTGACGGTATCGTCAAGGAAATGTCGGAAGGCGGCGCGATGATCAGGACCGAAAGCGCGATGTCGGTCCCCGAAAGCTTCACGCTGCAACTCTCCGACGGTCGCCAGTTCGAATGCGACGTCCGCTGGCGCCGTTTAAACGCGATCGGCGTGGAGTTTCGATCCGGCTGAGACCGAAACCAGCCACCTCTGCCGACAATTCCCTTTCGAAGGCATAACACTTTCTCTTCAGGTGACTGTCAGCTTGAAAGCCGATGCCATGCACCAACGGCGGGCGTGGCCTGCCGAGTTCAGCAAGGTGGATCGGCGACATGGCAGTTACATTCAGGCGCAAATGGCTTCGCAACGCAGCTGCCTCAATCGGCATGGCTGCGGTCTGCCTCGGCGCCTATCTCGGCATGCTGCAGCTTTCCGGCAATTTCCACACGGTCATCCCCGGCGAACTCTATCGCTCGGCCCAGCCGACTGCCGGCCAGATCGAGAGTTATGCGCAGAACTACGGCATCCGGACCATCATCAACCTGCGCGGCGCATCGAAAGACGCCAGCTGGTACACGGATGAAATATCGACGGCGCAGCGGCTGGGGATAAAACATATCGACTTCCGCATGGTCGCCTCCAGGGGGCTGACCGCAGAACAGGCCGACCAGCTTGTTGCCTTGCTGAAGGATGCACCGAAACCCATCCTGATCCATTGCCAGGGCGGCGCCGACCGCACAGGCCTCGCCTCGGTCATCTACAGCCAGCGCATCGCCGGCCTGCCGGTCGAAAAGGCGGAACGGCAACTGTCGCTGTTTTTCGGCCATATCGGCCTGCCGCGCGTTTCGAGAGCCTATGCGATGGACCAGACCTGGGAAATGCTGGAGCGTCACTACGGCCTGTCGGATCGTGATAGTGTCACCACCCCGATCTGAAAGGCGCTATTCTCAGGCCATCTGCACGACATGCCCGGGTGAAACCTCGCGGTATTCCCTGACCGGCGGCACGTAATCGACGCTGCGCACCGGGCTCTTGATCTCGTCCGTCGCCATGTTCCGCTTAATGAGACGTCGTGCGGGATCAGGCACCGGTACCGCCGACATCAGCTTCTTCGTATAGGCATGCTGCGGGTTCTCGAACACCGCCGCCCGCGGCCCGATCTCGACGATCTCGCCGAGATACATCACCGCCACCCGGTGGCTGACCCGCTCCACCACCGCCATGTCATGGGAAATGAACAGATAGGCGAGCTTCAGGCTCTGCTGCAGGTCGAGCAGCAGATTGCAGACCTGCGCCTTGATCGACACGTCGAGCGCCGAAACGGCCTCATCGGCCACGATCACCTTCGGATCGAGCATCAGCGCCCGGGCGATCGCCACGCGTTGCCTCTGGCCGCCTGAGAATTCATGCGGAAAACGCTTCATCATGTCGGGCGACAGGCCGACCTTTTCCATGAGCGCCGCGGCCTTGTCCCGCGCCTGACTTTTCGTGCCGAGATCATGCTCGACAAACGGCTCCATCACCGCGGACCCGATACTCATGCGCGGATTGAGCGACGCGAACGGATCCTGAAAAATCATCTGCACCGACCTGCGCATGCGTCGAAGCGAAGGCTGGTCGAGCTTCATCACCTCATAGCCGTCGAGCATGACATTGCCGCTGGTCGGGTTGATCAGCCGCGTCACCGAGCGCCCGGTGGTCGATTTGCCGCAACCGCTCTCGCCGACAAGCGACAGCGTCTCGCCTTCCTGCAGGCTGAACGACACCTTTTCCACCGCATGCACGGCCCCGGTCTTGCGACCGAACAGACCGGAATGAATGTCGAAACGGGTCGTCAGATCGCGAACATCGAGAATAGGCGTCTTGCCCTTGGCAACCGTGTCGGTCACGTCGGCAAGCACCTGCTGCTCCCCGGTCTTCACATCGATGATCGGAAACCTGAGCGGCAGCTTGCGTTCGCCCATCGAGCCTAGCCGCGGCACGGCCGAAAGCAGCGCGCGGGTATAGGGATGTTTGCCGCGATGGAAAATGTCGCCGGTTGCACCGGTCTCCACCTGGTCGCCACGGAACATCACGATCGTCCGGTCGGCGACTTCCGCCACGACGCCCATATCGTGGGTGATGAACAGGACCGACATCCCCTCCTCATCCTGCAGCTGCTTGATGAGGTCGAGGATCTGCCCCTGGATCGTCACGTCGAGCGCCGTTGTCGGTTCGTCGGCGATCAGCAGCTTCGGCTTCGATGCCAGCGCCATGGCGATCATCACGCGCTGGCGCATGCCGCCGGAAAACTGGTGCGGATATTCATCGAACCGCCCCTTGGCGTTCGGAATGCGCACCTTCTCCAAAAGCCGCAGCACTTCCGCCTTTGCTTCTGCCTTGGAAATATCCGTATGGACGGTCAGCGCTTCGGCAATCTGCTTTCCGATCGGAAAGATCGGATTGAGCGAGGTCATCGGCTCCTGAAAGATCATCGAGATCTCATTGCCGCGCACCCGGCGCATCTGCTCCTCGGGCAGAGAAACAAGTTCCTTGCCCTGCAGGAATACTTGCCCCTCGATGCGACTGGTATTTTTCGGCAACAGCCGCATGATCGACAGCGAAGTGACGGACTTGCCGGAACCGCTTTCACCGACGATCGCCACCGTCTCGCGTGGCGCGACATCGAAGGAAATGTTGCGCACCACGGTTTTCCATTCATCCCCCACGCGGAAGGATGTGGAGAGGTTCTTCACCGAGAGAACAGGAGCGACCGAGCCGCCGCCCTGTTCCATGTCATTTCCTGAAAGCAGCATCGGTTTCCCCTTGTTTTATGACGCGATGGACTTCCGGGATCAGGCGGCCAGTGCGGTTTCCGCCAATGTCACCCAGTAGCTGACGCCATAGGGGATCGCCTCGTCGTTGAAGTCATAGGCCGCATTGTGCAGGCTCGCCGTGTCGCCATTGCCGATGAAGATGAAGGCGCCGGGACGCTGCTCCAGCATGTAGGAAAAATCCTCCGCACCCATATGCGGATTGACCTCTCCATTGACCGCCTTCGGCCCAGCCACCTTACCGGCGATACCGATCGCAAACTCCGTTTCCGCCTCGTGGTTGAAGGTCACCGGATAACCGCGACGATAGACGACTTCGGCCGTCGCTCCATGGACGGTCGCCGTCATTTCAGCCACCTCCGTGAGCCGCTTCTGGGCAAACTCGCGTGTCTCCGGCAAAAGCGTGCGCACGGTACCGACAAGTTTTACCGTGTCGGGAATGACATTGTTCGCATCACCGCCATGGATCGCGGCGACCGTGACGACGAGAGACTTCAAAGGATCCGTCTCGCGCGACACGATCGACTGCAACGCAATCACGATATGCGATGCGGCAAGCACCGGGTCGATCGAGTTATGAGGCTGCGCGGCGTGGCTGCCACGACCGTTGACCGTGATCTCGAACACGTCGGCAGCCGCCATGATGCCGCCCTTGCGGATGGCGAAATTGCCGACCGGAAGCCGTGGCTCGTTATGCATGCCGTAGACTTGCCTGATGTCGAACTTGTCGATGAACCCGTCATTGATCATCGCCAGCGCACCGGCGCCACCCTCTTCCGCAGGCTGGAAGATCACCGCCACCGAACCCTTGAAATTGCGCGTCTCCGAAAGATACTGCGCAGCGCCGAGCAGCATCGCCGTGTGCCCGTCATGGCCGCAGGAATGCGCCTTGCCGGGCGTCTTCGAAGCCCATGGCTTGCCGGAGGTCTCGAAGATCGGCAGCGCGTCCATATCGGCGCGAAAACCGATCACCGGACCGTCACCGTGTTTGCCCTTGATGAGAGCGACGACGCCGGTCTTGCCGATGCCCGTCTCGACCACGTCACAGCCAAAGGATGTAAGCTTCTCCGCAACAAAGCGTGATGTCTCGTGAACATCGTATAGCAGCTCGGGATTCTGATGCAGATGACGCCGCCACTCGGCCACATGTTCCTGCATCTCGGCTACGCGATTGATCACTGGCATTCCGGCACCTCGTTGATTTTTATGAAGTTCCCACTTCGACTGACGGAGATATTGCGACGCTTATGCAACCTTTTGCAAGCTTCAATTTTCGCTCTTGAACGAAAAATAGGCTTGTGCTTTGATGGCTCAAAATTTGGTCACACACGCCAGACGTGAAGGAATGGACGTGTCATAAATCGACTGAACACAAAGCTTGCGGGCAGCAATATTGGCCCCCGTCGGGAAGGTTGACAGGCCAAAAGGCCGCGACCAGGGAGCCCCGACCGGAACTGCCCGCCACAAAATATCAAAACTCGCAAAGAGAACCACAAAGGGGAACAGCAGCATGCGCAAACTGAGACTTCTGTTGGCCGGCACGGTTGCCGCCATGGCGCTTTCCGGCGCCACGGCGCACGCGGAACGCGGCACGGATGGTGATCTGAAAATCCTGTTCTGGCAGGCTGTTTCGACCATGAACCCCTATCTCTCGGGCGGCACCAAGGAGATTCTCGCGTCCTCCATCGTCATCGAGCCGCTTGCTCGCACCGATGAGAAGGGCGAACTCGTGCCGTGGCTGGCGAGCGAAATCCCGACGCTGGAAAATGGTGGCGTCGCCAAGGACCTGCTCAGCATGACCTGGAAGCTGAAGCCCGATGTCAAATGGTCGGACGGCACGGATTTCACCGCCGAAGACGTCATCTTTACCTGGAAATACTGCACCGCGCCGGATGGCGGCTGCGCTCAGGCCGCCCAGTATGAAGGCGTGAAGAATGTCGAGGCGGTCGATCCGCACACTGTCAGGATCACCTTCGAAGAACCGAAACCTTACCCCTATTCCGCCTTTGTCGGCGCCCAGTCGCCGATCATCCAGGCTGCCCAGTTCAAGGATTGCGTCGGCGCCAAGGCTCCCGGCTGCACGGCCGCCAATTTCGGCCCCATCGGCACCGGCGCCTTCACCGTCAAGGATTTCAAGCCGAACGACGTCATCACCTTCGCCGCCAACCCGAATTACCGCGATGCCGCCAAGCCAGCCTTCGCCTCGATCACCCTGAAGGGTGGCGGTGACGCGGCGTCTGCTGCCCGCGCGGTACTCGAAACCGGTGAATACGATTACGCCTGGAACGCCCAGGTCGAGCCGGAAGTACTGCAGACCATGATGGCCGCCGGCAAGGGCCGCCTGGAGATCTCTTTCGGCACCCAGGTCGAACGTATCAACCTCAACTGGACCAACCCGGATCCGGCACTCGGCGCCAAGCGCTCCACCACCGAGGCCGGCCCGCATCCGGCGCTGAAGGACCCGGCCGTGCGCCGCGCGCTTTCGCTCGCCATCGACCGTGACATCATCGTTGAGGCCGGTTACGGCCAGTCCGGCAAGCCGACCTGCAACATCGTTCCCGCACCGGAGGCTGTCGCTTCCACCAAGAACGACAGCTGGTGCCTGAAGCAGGACATCGAAGCCGCCAACAAGCTGCTCGACGATGCCGGCTGGGCAAAAGGCGGCGACGGCATTCGCGCCAAGGACGGTGTAAAACTGTCCTTCCTCTATTCGACCTCCACCAACTCCGTGCGCCAGGCGACACAGGAACTGGTCAAGGCCATGTGGGCGGAAATCGGCGTCGATGCCGAACTGCGCAACGCCTCGGCTTCCGTCTTCTTCGGCGGCGACCCGGCAAGCCCGGACACGTTCCAGAAATTTTATGCCGACGTCCTCATGTACACCAACAACTTCGATGGCACCGACCCGGAGAAATACCTGGCGGAATGGCTGTGCGACAAGATGCCGGGACCGGCCAACGGCTGGCAGGGCCAGAACATTCCGCGCTACTGCAATCCGGAATTCGACAAGCTGGTCGGCACGCTTTCCAAGACCGCCGATCTCGAGAAGCGCGGGGAGCTCGCCAAGCAGCTCAACGACATGCTGACAGAAGAAGGTGCGCATATCCCGCTCGTCCATCGTGGCGACCAGTCCTCCTTCGCCGTCACGCTGGACGGTGTCAGGATGAATTCCTGGGACAGCCAGGTGTGGAACATCGCCGACTGGTACCGCAAGAAATGATGCCTGAAGGTCGCGCGGGCTGATGCCTGCCCGGCTTTCACGCTGCTGCGGAAGGACAAAAAACCCGCCCTGCCCTCCGGCAGGGCCGGTTTGCCAGCATCGATATTTCTGCGCCCCATAGCCAATGCGGTCGGTCACTCCGTAGCCATTGTGCAGGCAGGCGCAGCCGGAGAATCCCATATGTTCACATACACATTGCGACGATTATTCTTCGCAATTCCGACCCTGCTGATCATCAGCTTTGTCATCTTTGCCCTGCTCGATCTCGCCCCCAGCGACCCGACCGGCGACTTGCCGCTGACGATCCCGCCGGAAGTGCGAGAACAGATCCGCGCCTCGCTCGGCCTCGACCAGCCCTTCCTGATCCGCTACCTGAAATGGCTGCAGCAGTTCTTCATCAACGAGCCGCTCAACATCCTCGAAAGCCTCACTGGCTGGCAGTTCGGTGATGGCGAGCGCATGCGGGTGCTCTCCTGGGCGACCCGCAGCCCTGTCGTCGATCTCATCGTCCAGCGCCTGCCGCAAACGCTCTGGGTCGTCGGCCTCGCCTATATCTTCGGCATCCTGATCGCCATCCCGATCGGCGTCATCTCGGCCTACAAGCAGTATTCGGTCTTCGACCAGATCGGCACCTTCATCTCGATGGTCGGCTATTCGGTTCCGACCTTCTTCACCGGCGTGCTGCTGATCGTCATCTTCTCGTCCTATCTTCAGTGGTTCCCGTCGGTCTACGACACCAATTTGAGGGTCACGGATTTCGACAGTTTCGTCGCGCAGGTCAGGCAGATGGCCTTGCCGGTTTTCGTGCTGGCGCTCTACAACGCCTCGCAGATCGCCCGTTTCGTGCGCGCCTCCATGCTGGACAACCTGCACCAGGATTACGTCCGCACCGCCCGCGCCAAGGGGGTCAAGGAAAAGGCGGTGCTCCTCGTCCACGTCCTGCGCAACAGCCTCATCCCGGTCGTCACCGTGATTGCGCTCGGTGTGCCGACGGTCTTTTCCGGCGCCATCATCACCGAACAGGTGTTTCGCGTGAATGGCCTGGGGCAGCTGCTTATCGTTGCGGTCCAGGGCGCGGATATCCCCCTCGTCCAGACGCTCACCTTCATCTTCGCGGTGCTGATCGTCCTCTTCAACCTGATTGCCGACGTGCTTTACGGCATTCTTGACCCGAGGATCCGTTATGACTGATGCGACCGTGACTGCTTCTGCTGCACCGTCAGCAGCCTCCACCCCTGCACGCTCGGCATTCGCCGACATGTGGGACCAGTTCCGCGCCCACAAGGGTGGCGTCATCGGACTGTTCACCTTCACCTTCATCCTGCTCGCGGTCTATATCGGCCCCTATATCCACACCGTCGCCCCGAACAAGATCGATATCCGCGCCAAGAACCAGTGGCCGTCTCTGGCGCATCCCTTCGGCACCGACAATCTCGGCAAGGACATGCTGGCCCAGGTTCTCGCCGGTGGCCGCATCTCGCTTGCCGTCGGCATCACCGCCATGCTGCTGGCGCTCTTCCTCGGCACGCTGGTCGGTGTCCTGTCGGGTTATTTCCGCCGCCTCGATGGCCCGCTGATGCGACTGACGGACCTGTTCCTCGCACTGCCGCTTTTACCGCTGCTGCTCGTCATCATCATGCTGTTTCGCGACACGCTTCGCGCGGCCTTCGGTCCGGAAACCGGCATCTTCATCCTGATCGTTTTCGTCATCGGCATCACCAGCTGGATGCACACGGCCCGTATCGTTCGCGGCGACGTTCTGGCGGTAAAGAGCCAGGAATTCGTGCTGGCGGCGAGATCGAGCGGCATCCGGGAATATCGCATCATCCTCAGGCACATTCTCCCGAACGTGCTCTCCTCCATCATGGTCTCGGCCACACTCGGCATTGCTTCCGCGATCATCACGGAATCGGCGCTCTCCTTCCTCGGCCTCGGTTTTCCCTCGGATTTCCCGACCTGGGGCCGGCTGTTGTTCGACGGCGCAAATTTCCTGCAGCTCACGCCCTCCCGCGTGCTCTGGCCGGGCCTCGCCATCTCGCTGACCGTGCTCAGCGTTAACTATATGGGCGACGCCATTCGTGACGCGCTCGATCCGCGCGCAGTCAGGCGCTGACGTGAAGCAACGCGGAATTGTGCAAAAACGCTCAATCTGATGCCCCAGAGTGAAACGGCGGCGAAAGCCGCCGTTTACCTTCATCGAGCCTGCGATTTTTTTCCGAAAAAGTGGGAACCTTCTTTATCGCCGTCCGTTATCAGAGTGTCCGAAGGCGACCCCCCGTCCCCCGCCCTACAAAAGCTTTCGGACAACTCTTCAATCCCCCTCGAAGAGACGAGCCGGCTCGGTTTCCCAAGGAAACCGAGCCGGATCTGTTTTGGCCGCATGGACGTCAGCAACTCTGGCACAGGCCTTTATAATCGTGAGTTGGAAATGCCTTGAGGCAAGGGCAGGCGTCACTCGCCGCCGTGATCAAGCGGAAAACGCAGCTTGTAGCTGATGCCGCGACTTGAGATCTCGTACTGTGCCTTGCCGTTGACGGAGGCAGGTACGACGCGTTCGAGAACCGTGCTGCCGAAATGGGCTTTCAGCTCTTCCTCCGTAGCATCCCGGGCATCGGCCTCGCTCAGCCTCTCATCCCATTTGATCTCGAGATAATCATGTCCATCGGCATTCACCCGCATCGAGCTGATGTCGATCGGCCGCCCGTTACGCAACAGGGAGCCGTGGCTTACCGCATTGACGACCAGTTCGTGCAGCGCCAGCCCGAAATGCAGCGATGCATTCGGCGAAAGCAGCACATTGTCGCCGGAAATCTTCACCATATGCCGGTTGTCCGGCATGTATTTCTCCGTCTGTTGCCGCACGAGATCGAAGAGATAGGCGCCGCGCCAGCTGGAATCGGTAATCAGATCCTGACTTTGCGAGAGTGAATAAAGCCGTCCCCTGAACTTGTGCAGGAAGAGGTCGAGCGAACCCGAATAACGGGCCGTCTGGAGCGCGATGCTCTGGATGATCGCAAGCAGGTTTTTCGAGCGGTGGCTGACTTCCCGCAGCAGGGCGCGCAGCAGGCGCTCGCGATGGCGCTCTTCGGAGCGATCGATGATCGTCGTCACCAGATGCAGCCCGCCGGACTGGAACTCCACAGCCTGGACGCGAAACTCAAAGATCTGGTCGGAACCGACAGTGACCTCGATATGGCCCTTTTTGCCGCCCTCGGTCATTCCCTGCTTGAGCGTCAGCAGCTTGGCCGCAACCTCGTCACCGAAAAGCCCGGCATCCGAAGGATCCAGAATATCCTCGAGTGCCCATACTTCAGGCAGATTGGCGAGGTAGAGATAGTCCAGCGCCTTGTTCTGAATGATGATGCTCGCGCCGAGGTCGATGAGCGCGGGCATGAAAAAATCCCGCAGCTTGTCATCACTCTGACCAGCGTGCTGCCATGTCAGCGGATGCGCCAATCTTTGCCACTCCATCTACCGCTTCATCCTGCGACGCCCCGATGGCAGCGTCGGATGATCGTGTTTCTCTTGTCGGACCGCTCAACCGCCGCAACAGCCGAGCGGGTCCAAAATGCGTGGCGTGATGAAGTTGGACGGGTGCCTCTGCTTCGTACGCGCCGGTCCGGAGCCTCAAGCACCGGCACCCGCAGTGTCAGACCATCAATGAAAATAGGCACAGACCAACGAAAACAAGGGGTGACAGACCGTTTGAGCGGACTTGCCACAACCTTGTCTTCGCAATTTTGTTCCAGCCGCATCAGGGCGAAGGCCCCGCGGCTCACGCAGCGGCCTTCACCGCCTCGTTGAAGAACAGCGCCTGGCTGATCAGCGCCTTCACCATATCCGGGTTGAACGGCTTGGTGACGAGGAAGGCCGGCTCCGGGCGTTCGCCGGTGAGGAGCCTTTCCGGGAAAGCGGTGATGAAGATGACCGGTACGTTGGAGGTCTTGAGAATTTCATTGACGGCGTCGATACCGGAACTGCCATCGGCAAGCTGGATGTCTGCCAGCACCATCTTCGGCTGCGACGACTGGAACAGTGACACCGCTTCCTTGTGAGTGCGGGCAATGCCGGTGACGTGATGACCGAGATCCTGAACCATCTGCTCGATATCGAGCGCGATCAGCGGCTCGTCCTCGATGATCATGATATCGGTTGCGACCTGGCGCGAGATTTCGCGAGACGCTTCATCGAGAAGCTTGTTCACCTCCGCGACGCCGACATCCAGTACCTCTGCCGCTTCCTCAGGCGTGAAGCCTTCCACGGAAATCAGCAGAAACGCATGCCGAGCCTGCGAAGGAATATTCGATAGATTGAGCGCCGCCCGCTGCTCCCACGCGAACGGGGATTCGATCGGTCTGATCTCTATGGATGTGGAACCAAAGATCGCGACGAAGAGTTTATAAAGCGAGACACGATCTTTCGAGCTTTCCGGAAAAATGGAAACATCGGCGATCAGCGCCTCAAGAACGGCCGCCACATAAGCGTCTCCTGACGTCTGCGATCCGGTGACCGCACGGGCATACCGACGGAGATACGGAAGGTGCGACGCAACGCGCGTGGTGAGTGACATACAAATTCTCCCCTGGGCCCGATTGGGCAATTGACTTGAGTTTAACGTGGCGATGCAAAATAAGTTCCGCAAGACGGAACTTTTTTTAAACTCAAGCATTTTCCAACCGACAATTTGCAAGCAGGCGCCCGCGTGATGAGTGACGAGACCAGAAAAAAGCAGGACATGACGACAGCCCAGCCCTCACAGATCAAGCCAGGAACCATAGCTCCGAACGCCTCCATTTCCCGGAAGCTGAAGGAGTTTTATGATGCCGTGCAGGAAGAAGGCATTCCAGATCGTTTCCTTGATCTCCTGGAACGATTGGAAGCTGCCGAAAATGCTCAAAAGGCGAACGCCAAGGCGGTGGATGCAAAATGAGCGCACAGGCTGAGTCTTCCAACTCGGACGCGGATGACCGCGTCTTCAAGCGCGACCTGCTTGCGTCGCTCCCCAACCTGCGCGCTTTTGCCGTTTCCCTGACCGGCCGCCACGACAAGGCGGACGATCTGGTTCAGGATACGATCATGAAGGCCTGGGCGAACCAGAAAAGCTTTACGGCGGGCACAAATATGCGCGCCTGGCTGTTCACCATCCTGCGCAACGAATTTTACAGCCAGATGCGCAAGCGCGGTCGTGAAGTGCAGGATTCGGACGGCCTGTTTTCCGAGCGTTTTTCCGTTCACCCGGAACAGTACGGCCGTCTCGACCTGCAGGATTTCCGCGAGGCCCTCGACAAGCTTCCGGAAGACCAGCGCGAAGCGATCGTCCTCGTCGGCGCAGCAGGCTTTGCCTATGAGGAAGCCGCCGAAATCTGCGGCTGCGCCGTTGGCACGATCAAGAGCCGCGTCTCCCGCGCCCGCACCCGCCTGCAGGAACTGCTCGGCGTCTCTGGTGAAAGCGACTACGGCCCCGACGCCGGCGACGCCGCCATTACGGCACGAGCGTTCGGCAGCTGATCACCGTCAGCCTGTCATCATCGAAAGGCCGCCTCCGGGCGGCTTTTTTTGTTCGCGGACGTCTCTTTTCGAGAGCAGGACACACAGTCTCTCGTTCGCGACTTTACCCCTCACCCTAACCCTCTC
>DLSX01000243.1:0-1447 GCA_002500765.1 Neorhizobium sp. UBA7851 | reverse complement strand
GCCGGCAGGCGGATGAGGGGCAAGCCACAAACTCATCTCCGACATAATCCCTCACCGAAAAACAAAAAAGCCGCCCGAAATCTCCGAGCGGCCTTTCAAATCTGAAACCTTGCGGCAAATCACTCCGCCGGCGGTGGCCCCTGCCTCGGCCCACCACCACCCTTCGTCGCGAGGAAACCAAGCCCTCCGGCGACCGCAAGCAGAAGCAGCGGCTTGGATTTCATCAGAAGCGGCAGCGCCGAAACGGCGGCAGTCATTGCCAGTGCCTTCTGGCTATTGGCGGCCGCTATGCGTTTCTTGCGTCTTTCGTCCGCTGCGTTCGCCATCATCACACAGGCGATGATGAACAGGGCCATGGCGATCATGCCGCCGGCTATCACCAGCATCGCCACCGGCAGGCCCCATCGTTCACCGAGATGAATGGCGAGCGCCGCCACCAGCAGTCCGTAGGCGGTCCACAGAAACGCAGCCGCGATCCCGTAAAGGATCGCGTTGCGTCTGATCTTGCGTTTCATCGCTGCCACATCCATCGCGATGAAGGATGCAATCAGCGGTCCCAGTGCTGTCAGCATCGAGGATCAGCGGCGCGAAAGAAGTGCGAACAGGAAACCGACACCGGCAGCAATGGCAACCGACTGGATCGGATTGGCGCGGATCTGTCCTTCGAGATCACGCTCCCAGGTCAAAGCCTGGTTTTTGGCGGCCTCCGCGATCTGATAGGACGCATCGGTTGCGTCGGCAGCGGCACGCTTTGCCTTGCTCTTCACCTCGGAGGCCTTTTCGTTGCCGACGGCGGCAACGGTCTTGGCCAGCGCCGAGATATCCTCGCGTAGCTGCTCCAGCTGGAGCTCGATATCCTTGGTCGAGGCGGCAGAACCGGTGCGCGGGAATTCGGTCGTCGTCGAGGTCGATGCGGGCATGACGGTCTCCTGTTTGATCATGTTCGATTTTACTGCGGGCGATGCCTTGGTTTTGCGCGGGGCCGTTTCCTTGGGAGCATTGGCCGGACGCTTCGGTGCGGCCTTGGACGAAGTCGCCGTGGCGGTTGTCGAAGCCGGCTGAGCGGGCTTTTTCCGCGATCTGGTCGGCTTTGGCTTTTCTGCAACTTCGTTCAATCGATAACTCCCCTACCCGCCTGTCGCGGCAACTATGTCACGGCAACACAAAACCTGCATGCCAATGGCTGCATGCAATCAACGTCAAAGGTTCAAGTTTGTTCCAATGTCGAACAGCAAAAACCGAGAAAGTCTCAGGCCGCTTTCATCTTCGGATCGAGCATGTCGCGCAATCCGTCTCCGAGCATGTTAAGGCCCAGAACGGCAAGTGCGATCGCCAGCCCCGGCAGGATGGCGAGCCACGGCGCCTGGCCGAAGAATGTCTGGCTGTCGGCCAGCATCCGCCCCCATGTTGGCGCCGGCGGCGGCATGCCGAGCCCCAGAAACGAGAG
>DLSX01000209.1 GCA_002500765.1 Neorhizobium sp. UBA7851 | reverse complement strand
CTGGGCCGAGCGCTGCCGCGTTGCCTTCGGCGAACAGCCCGGCAAGGCGATGTTCGGCATCGTCCAGGGCGGCGACCAGCCGGCACTGCGCATTCGCTCTGCAGAAGGCCTGAAGCAGCTCGACCTCAAGGGTTATGCTGTTGGCGGTCTTGCCGTCGGCGAACCGCAGGCCGTCATGCTATCCATGCTGGAAACGACGCTTCCCGTCCTGCCGACCGAAAAGCCACGTTACCTTATGGGCGTCGGCACGCCGGACGACATGTTGAAGTCGGTTGCCCGCGGCATCGACATGTTCGACTGCGTCATGCCGACCCGCTCCGGCCGCCATGGTCTGGCGTTTACCCGCCGTGGCCGCGTCAATATCCGCAATGCCCGCCATGCAGAAGACATGCGCCCGCTGGATGAGGAATCGAACTGCCCGGCAGCGCGTGATTACTCGCGCGCCTATCTCCATCACCTCATTCGCTCCGACGAGGCGCTCGGCGGCATGCTGCTCTCCTGGAACAACCTCAATTACTACCAGGACCTGATGAAGGGCATCCGCCAGTCGATCGAGGAAGGCCGGTTTGCCGACTTCTACGCCGAGACCCAGGAAGCCTGGGCCAAGGGCGATATCGATCCGCTCTGAAGGATTTCGACGGCGTGAGCGAAGAGGACGGACAGGATCGGGCAGCCGGCGTTACAGCACGCATGCTGAGCTGGGCGCGCAATTCGACCGTCTATCGGCTGTCGCGCCGGATGATGTCGGAACGCGAACTGGCCGATGCCATCAAGCGCAAGGCCAAGCAGAAGTTCGAGGATATTTCCGAAGACGACCTGCAGGTTCTGGTGACGGCCGCGCTTGAATGCGGCCATACGCTGGGTTGCCTCGATGATGCGAACTATGCCGAGATCAAGGTTCGTTCCGGCGTCAGGACGGGTCGCTCACGGCGTATGCTGCAACGAAAGCTGCAGGAAAAAGGCATAGCGTCTGAAACTGCCGCGGCCGCTCTGCAGGAGGTCGATGACCTCCATGCCGCTCTCGCCTATGCGAGACGCCGTGGTTTCGGGCCTTATCGGCGCGCCGACGCCGATGAGAAGCGGATCATGAAAGAACTGTCCTCGTTCGCCCGCAACGGCTTCAGCTCTGATATAGCTCGCCGGGTTGTCGCGCTGACGCGGGACGACGCGGATGAGATGATATCGGCTGCGCCGCTCTAGTAGCCGCAGCCGGTCAGATGCCCTTGGTTGTCGAATTCATCATCATCCTGACGCCGTTGACCTTGTAAATGCCATCGTCCATCAGCCGCATTTCGTAAATTGCAGTCCAGTCCTTGCCGTCGGGGCCGGTGATCATCACTTCCTGAAACACCATCTCGCCGCCACCGATCAGTTTCGAACGGCCGAATGCGTAATTTCCAGCGTGGTAGACCGGTTCGTAGTTTTTCTGCACCATCGTCAGAAAGGCGTTCTTGTCGGGATACATCATGCGGATATCGGGTGAGGCATAGGAATAGGCCTTTTCCGCATCGTCGGACATCAGTGCCTTGATCTGTTCGGAAATCACCAGCTGGGCGTCCAATGCAGGATCTTCGGCATAGACGACCGGCGGAGCGACAAGCACCAGGGTGGCAACGAGGGAAGCGAAGCGAGCGACCATCAGACGTTCTCCAGCAAGGAGATTGATGGTAGCGCGTTTTCCCCTGCTGAAAAGATGGGCGTGTGGATTTTTTCGGCAGATCGCAGGAAGTTGTATCTGCGTATTTCCGGGCGCAGGGCAGGGTCCCGTCATACGCGCTTGTTGTTGTCGTGAGCTTTTGCGACGAATGCCCTGCCTGATTCGATCGGATATCTTTATGACGCTGCTGCCTCCGGCCTTGCTCTATTTCAGCAATGCCATCCTGTTCATTTCATTGTTCACACGCCTGCCATCCATTCAGGAGTCACTTGGGGTCGACAAGGCGGTGCTCGGACTGGCGCTGCTCAGCGCGCCGGTCGGAACCTTCCTTGCGCTACCGATCGCCGGCCGTATCACCGATCGCCTGACGCCGCGCCTGACCGCCGTCGTCATGCTGCCGATCGTCGCTCTTCTGAGCCCGCTGCTGACGATCTTTTCGCTGCCGGGCTTTGTTTTATGCTTCTTTCTGTTCGGCTTCTTCCGCACCATTTTCGACGTCTCGGCCAATATGATATCGGCCGGAATCGAGGCGCGTACGGGCGTAAAAGTCCTGTCCCGCAGCCACGGCTTCTGGTCGGTCGGTCTTCTGGTCGGCTCGCTCGCTTCCGGTTTTCTGGCGGAGGAGGGGATTTCGCCGACGATACAACAGAGCATGGCGGCCGGGCTTGCCATGCTCGCATGCCTCACCGTCTTCCTGCTCACGCCCGCAGATCCGCCGGCCGTTCCGACGGCAAAACGGCGCTCTGCCTATGTCCTGCCGGACCGTACCATCCTCTTGATCTGTGTCATGGTTTTCGGCCTCTGCATTGTCGAGGGCGCAATCTATGACTGGGGTATCTTCTTCCTGCGCGAGGAGCTGCGCGTCGATCCCGCACTGGCCGGCACGCTCTACGCCGCTTTTACCATAGGTATGGGCGCAACCCGGATGATGGGCGATATGCTGCGCGATCGTTTCGGTGCGCTGGCGCTGATCCGCATGTCGGCGGTGACGGTGGCAATCGGCATCGTGCTTCTGGTCTCGTCCTCTTCCTATTTATTCGCAGGTGCGGCGTTGTTCCTGATCGGCTGCGGCATTGCTCTCGCATTCCCGCTTGCGGTTGCCACGACGATCGCGCTCGGCAAGGGCCAGCCTTCGGAAAACCTGGCTGCTCTGGCGCTGACGCTGATGCTGTCCACGATCGGCATTCCGCCGCTGCTCGGTTTCATTGCCGAACATGTGAGCCTGACGGCAACCTTCCTCGTTCTTCTGCCCTGCGTTTTCGTCAGCTTCCTGATGGCGCCCGTATCGGAAGGTAAACGCCCGTTTCGTTTGCGAAAACAATAGTTGTGGGCAAAGCCGGGCAGGGCAGGCAGCCGCCCATAATTGGCCATAAGGATGGGTAAGGGGTTGAGCCGTTGTGGCTTAACGCTTACGACTAGAGCAATCCCGGCAAAAGCGGGAACCGGTTTGTGTCCGGAATTGCTTAGAAGCATGAAATGCCGAAGACAGGTGACGCTCCTTGATCGACCCCTATGACATTCTGGGCCTTTCCCGAGAGGCAGATAGCGCGGCCGTAAAATCCGCCTACAGGAAGCGCGTGAAATCGGCTCATCCGGACGCGGGCGGCGATCCGGAGATGTTCGGCGACCTGAAGCTCGCCTACGAACTCCTGATCGATCCGGTACGCCGCAAGGTTTTCGACGATACCGGCTATGATCCCGAACTGGCGGATACCAAGGACCTGCAGGGCCTCGTCATCCTGGAAACGCTCGTCAACGAGATGATTTTGGATGAACGCGAGCCGGGTTCCTTCGACCCCGTCGCCTCCATGCGCCGCAAGTTGACCGACCGGATCGTCAGCGCCCGCTTCCACATCCTGGAGATGGAGAGGCACCGTGCCCGCATCCGCAATCACATGGATCGCATGGGCCGCAAGCCCGGAACCGACGTTCTCGGCCGCATGCTGAAGGCCCGCTGCGAAACGATCGGCGCGGCGATTTCCAAATCCGAGACGGAGATCAAGACGATCGAACAGGCCTATGGCATGCTCGACGGTTATGCCTATGAACTCGAAATCCCCGAAGTGCAGGACGCTGCCGAATAATTCCGGCCTACATCGCCCAGCAGTTCAACTGAATTCCGGAGATCGTTGATGTCACTCACCATTCGTCCCGCCACGCGCGGCGACGCCGCCACTCTGCTCGGCTTCATCCGCGAACTGGCGATCTATGAAAAGGCCGAGCACGAAGTGGCGGCAACCGTGGAGACGATCGAGGAAAGTATCTTCGGTCCCGGCTCGGTGACACAGGCGCTGGTCTGCGAAAAGGAGGGGCAGGCGATCGGCATGGCGATCTGGTTCTTCAACTATTCCACCTGGCAGGCCCGCAACGGGCTTTACCTCGAGGATCTCTACGTGACGCCCAGCGCCCGCGGCCTGGGTGCCGGCAAGGCGCTGCTGCAGCGCCTGGCGCAGATCGCGCTGGAGAACGGCTGCGGCCGTTTCGAATGGAGCGTTCTCGATTGGAATGAGCCGGCTATCAAAGTCTATGACGCGATCGGTGCCGAGCCGCAAAACGAGTGGATTCGCTACCGGCTGGCAGGCGATGCGCTCGCGGTTTTCGCTGGAAAGCGGGCAGGGAACTGACCGCCCGTTTCATATCCAGCTAAAGGCCGACCAGGAAATCCCGGGCTAGGTGGTCGATACAAGGTGCCGCCGCCCGACCAAAAGAAGGATCAGAGGAGCAATGACGCTTCTTCTTGTACCGGGCTTCATGCTGGACGCCGACCTGTGGACGGATATGGGCGGGGGGCTGCAACCGTTTGGACCGACCGTCCTTGCCGACCTGTCGCAAGGCGATTCCGTGGCTGAAATGGCCAGCCTGACGCTTCAGCGCATCTCGGGAGACTTCGTTGTCCTAGGTTTTTCCATGGGCGGCTACGTCGCGCGCGAAATCGTGCGGCAAGCTCCAGAGCGGGTGAGGGCTTTGATTTTGATCGCAACCTCGGCCCGAGGCGACACGGAGGTGCAGGCAAAACGGAAGGCGACCCTTGAGGCGCAGCCTGACATCTCCGCCTTCAGGGGGCTCAGCGCATCAGCCATCGCAACATCACTTCATCCGGACAATGCGACGCGTGCCGATCTGATTTCACGAATCCAGGCCATGGGCCAGCGTCTTGGAGGCGAGGTCTTTCGCCGCCAGTCACTGCTTGACCGGCAGGATGAACGCGCCTCGCTCGGTACCATCACCTGCCCGACACTGGTTATCGCCGGAGACGACGACAAGCTCCGTTCACGCGCCGAAGCTCGCGAACTTCACGAGGGGATACCCGGTTCGGACTTCGAGATCATCGAAGGGACGGGCCATATGATACCGCTGGAGGCGCCTGAACAGCTGATCGAAGTCATCTCGCAATGGCTGAATGGCCTCGAATCCAGAAGCTGACACTGCAGACAACGCCCGAAAGCACGTCTCAGACCGTTCTGAAACCGCCGTCGTCGCGTGGCAACTGACCGTCCGGCGTCAGGTCGTCCACCGCACGAGGCAGGTCCTTGCTCAAGCGAGCGAGAATCTCTTCTCGTGAAAGACCTGTTTTCGTCGCAAGTTCTTCGAGCACATCCGGTCCGATTGCCTGTTCGAGCTGATCGCCGTCGATGTCTTCATTCGAGCCCGGGCTCACCCAGGATTCTGCCTTCTGGCCAAGTCCGTTCTGCTGAAATGTCTTCAGCAGATCACCCAGGCCGCCGCTGAGGATACCGCCGGAGGCCAGCCCGCCAAGAATGCCGCCGAGCCCGCCTGCACCGCCGCCGCCTGCCAGCTTGCCCAGAAGGTCGTCGAGACCGCCTGCCTGCGGCTGTTGCTGCGTACCATCCGGGTTCGTACCTGTGCCGCCAGGCTGCGGACTTTGGATCCCCCGCAGCATTTCCGCGATCTTGTCTCTGTTCTGATATCCGGCGACGGCAAGGACACCGAGAAGCGCTTTAAGTTGACCACTCACCATGATTTCTTCCTCCAGTCCGCGAGCCTCGCAAAGAGGCATCGGCAGATCCCAAACAGCAGGCCAGGAACGACCATTCATTGCCAGCGTTGCTGCCAGACACGAAAAACGGTATCGAAAGGCTCAACGAGCATTATTGTACGCAAAGGCGACATCAGGCTGCGGGACCAGCCGGCAGCCATGTCACTACGTTCATTTAGAACGCTGTTGGATAATTTCCATCGACTACGTCGATCTTTGTTTCATTTCGCAGAGATGCATTCGAAGAGCGGCACACAGAATGGGATCACGCAGCAGCTTGCGATACTTACGCCGCCGGTCAGACGCCATTCCACGCGCTGTGACGTGCCAGTATCCTTCAGCAATCGGGACAGCGCGGTCTTGCGAGAAATTCCGTCGCAGCTCCCGGCAGATCGTAGACCGGTTGCGACGAAGGGCAGGCGCAATCTCAGCCTGACTGATCTTCTTCTCATGCATCCGCGAAATGATGCGGCGTTCGTCCAAACTCAACTGCACAAAAGGGCGGGCATTCCATCCTTCTGAAACCATGGCCATTATTGTCTTCGTTGCATTTGAAAATGGAATCTGTCTGTAGGCCTTTACGGACGGGCTGGGTTAACGATGGCTGCAGTTGATATACACCAACGACAAGGTCGAGAGTTCAGACGCACCTGAGATTTCGCGCAGACCCGGTTGGTCGCCGTTGATGATGTGCGAGTCTCAATCCCGGGTGACAATTGCTTGTCATGAAACATTCGTAATGTCTGCCGTCATCCAACAAGACGGCCCACATGCTCGACCTCAACGATCTCCGCCTATTCTCACTGATCGCCGAACACGGTGGAATTGCCCGCGCCAGCCGTGCTCTGAACCTTCCCAAGTCGACGCTGAGCCGCAGGCTGTCCGGACTTGAAACCCAGCTCAAATCGATGCTCGTGGAAAGGAACAACGACAGCTTCACGCTGACGGATTTCGGTCATCGCTTCCTTCTTCATTGCCAGGAAGTCGCCTCCGCGGGCTACGCGGCCGAGGCAAGCTTCCTTGGAGGCAACAGGGAACCTGTCGGAGACGTGCGGGTGAGCCTGTCCTCGGCATTCCGCACCTGCGCCGGAAATCTTGCTTGCGACATCGCCCGACGCCACGCGGGGATCAACATGTCTCTTGAGATCGCTGACCGCCACGACGATCAGGCCCGAGGCGGTTTCGACGTCACCATTCGACTGCATCGCGGGCAGCTCCAGGACTCGTTGCTCAAACAGAAACGGATAGGGACGACCGCCTTGCGAGCAGTCGCCGTGCCACAATGGGTGAGGCGAAAGGGGCTGCCATCCTGTCCGGAGTCGCTCGTGCATTTCGATCTTGTCGCATTCGATCCGGGTCGGGACTGGAAGAACCTCTGCTTCCGCAGCACCGGGCAGACCACAACCGAAGTCGCCCACAGCCCGAGGATACGGTCGCACGATCTCGACCTGATCCTTGATGCCGTCAGAGCCGGAGCGGGGATCGGAATCGTTCCCGACTTCGTGTGCGCGTCGATGATCGCGGATGGCAGGCTGGTCGATGTGCTGCCCGGTTGGATGGCGGACGAGGTTGCTATCAGCCTCCTGACCCAATCAGTGAGCTTCCCCGGCGCTGCAGTTCGCGAGGTTGCGACTTCGCTGGAGATAATGGTCAAGGAGAGTTTCAGCGTCTCTACGGCTCGATTCAATCTTGCTGTTCCAAAAACGGAACTGCTGGTTCCGACATTGCATCCCGACATCAGGACCCAGCCGTCATATACGGCCCCTAAGGGTGGAGCGTACGAAGGCATTCGACCTCGGCGCGATGCCTCGATC
This sequence comes from Neorhizobium sp. UBA7851, assembly GCA_002500765.1. Lineage (GTDB taxonomy): Bacteria > Pseudomonadota > Alphaproteobacteria > Rhizobiales > Rhizobiaceae > Neorhizobium. Next base: position 39,030 of record DLSX01000209.1, on the reverse strand, counting down.
GACCCGGAAGGAGAGGTTTTGATGAATCCAATATTCAAGGTTGCAGGGGCAGCCATTCTCGGTGCGGCCAGCCTGTTCTCTATGCCTGCCCACGCCGACGACACGCCAGGTCCCATCGTCCTTTATACGAACGACTTCGAAAACGTGCTCAAGGATCGCTTCAAGGCCGATACCGGCCGTGACGTCGATGTCGTTCAGATGAGTGGTGGAGAGCTCTTGGCACGCATTGCAGCCGAAGCTGCAAATCCGCAATGGGACGCTGTGATCTTCAATGGCTCCAACGCACTCTTCTCCCTTGCCGAACAGGGACAGCTCAAGCGCATGATGGAGCCGCGAAACCTCGGCAACCTGAACGAGATCGGCAAGGCCCAGATGCCGGAAGACAAGTCGTGGTTCCCGATCGGGATGGCGGCGTCCTGCGTGCTTGCCTTCAGGAGCGACCTCGTCAGCAATGCACCGACGGGTTTCGAAGACCTGCTCGACGCGGCCTATTCCGGCAAGGTCGGCATGGCGGATCCGGCCGTTGCTGCCCCGGCCTATCCCTGCGTCGCCCAGCTTTTCTATTCGATGGGTGAAGACAAAGCCCGCCAGATGTTCTCGGGGCTGTTCGAAAACGGCCTGCGCGTGTTCCGGACCAATGGCCCTGTCGGCAAGGCGCTGACATCGGGTGATATCTCCGTCGCGCTTCTGACCTCCCAGGTTGCCTACTCTCTCAAGGCAGGTGGCGCGCCGATCAGCATCGTCTGGCCCAAGGATGGTGCCCCGGCCTCCGTCCGCGGTGTCGGGGTACAGGCCAAGACAAAGCGACCGGAAGCATCGCAGGCGTTCGTGGAATGGCTCCTCGAGCCCGGCACCCAGAAACACCTGCAGGACAGCGCTGGTGCGGACGGCTTGTTCGAACCCACTGTGACGGGGGCGGGTCGCCGCGCCGACGGACCGCCGGAAGGTGCTGTGTACAACGTCGCTCCGCCAGCTTTTGCCGCTTCGAATGAGGAAGCCATCAAGACCTGGTTCGCTGACCAGGCCGTCCGCTAGAGGTCGCGGTCTAAGCGGGTCGTCACAACCGATGACGGCCCGCATTACCGATTGAAACATCCGGAACTTCTCAATGTCGATTACCAGCGTGCGGGCGAAACCGACGAGCGAGCGTCGCCTGCTTTCATTTGCCCTTCCGAAGGCTGAAACGGTTCTCGGAAGTGTCGTCGTTTTCGCCCTTTTCGTGCTGATCCTCGCTCCTCTCGGAGCCGTGCTGCTGCAGGCATTCATGCCGGGCGCGCTCACGTCGGGTGTTCGATCTTCGACACCTGCCAGCCTCCTGGACATCTTTAGCAGGCCTCTTTGGAAGCAGGCGCTTCTGAACTCGCTCAAGCTCAGTCTGTTCGCAGCCGTTCTCGGTGGCGCGATCGGCACGAGCCTGGCCTTCTTGAGGCACCGGATACGCATGGCGAGTGCCAGCCTGATCGACATCTCAGCATGGCTCATTCTGATCCTGCCTTCGTTCGTTATCGCTCAGGGCTGGATGCTGTTCGCGGGCAGGGCAGGGATTGCGAACCAGTGGCTCGGCATGGGGTTCGTGACGGACGCGGTGTTCAATCCTGGCGGGCTTGCCGTCGTGATGAGTCTGAAGGCATTTCCACTCGCGTATCTCGCGGTCTCTGCGGGGCTGCAGTGGCGACTAGATGATCTCGGCCATGCTGCCAGCCTCTCGGGTGCAGGACCGGCGCGGGTTTTCCGGACGATCCATCTGCCGCTGCTGATGCCTGCCGTACTGTCTGGTTGCGTTCTGATCTTCATAGACGTGATTGGAGACTTCGGGCTTCCTGCCGCTCTGGCAACAACCTACAGGTTCCCGACGCTGACCTATGCGATCTATGTGGCGATCAACCAGTCGCCGATCCGGTTCGATCAGGCGGGCATACTCGCATTCTACGTGACCGCGTTGCTGCTGCTGGCCGTCTGCCTCTATTTCTATCTTATCCGCCGTCGCCGTTTCGATTTCCTCACGGCCCGGGCGAAACAATCGCAGGCGAGTTACTCCAAATGGGGTTGGATCGCCGATCTCTACGCTTTCGCGATCATCTGCCTGGCGATCGTCATCCCGCTTGGAGCCAGCTTCATCGTCTCGATCTCGAATGGCACGATGTCAGCGGCCGGATCGATCTCCTGGACGCTGGAGAATTATGCGGCCGTGTTCAACGACACCAGCCGTTTCCTGGATGCACTGAAGTCCTCACTATGGATCGCCGCAGGGGCCGCGATCTGCAGTGCCGTGATCGCATTCCTCGCAGCCTATATCCTCACGTTCTCGAAATTCGGCCTCAACCGCTTGATCGATCTGACCTGCACGCTGAGCCTGGCCGTTCCCGGCGTCGTGCTGGGTATCGGCTACATCTTCATCTGGAATTCTCCGGCTTTCGATCGGTTGGGCATGAACCTCTATGGCCATCCTTCGATCCTGATCCTTGCGGGGACCGCGGGTGCAATCCCTTACGCGATCCGGATCATGCTCGGCTCCTTCGCCCAGCTTCCATCAACGATGCTCCATGCAGCGGCGACGAATGGTGCGGGAATGGTCCGCCGCCTGATGACGGTCGTCATCCCACTAACGGCGATTGCTCTCATATCCGCAACGCTCGCAGCCTTCGGATCCGCGGTCTTCGACCTTGCCATCAATGCGATCCTTCGACCGCCACGGCTGAGTGTCCTTCCGGTCTACGTCAACCGTGCGTTCGAGCAGGGAGATTTTGGCGTATCCACGGCGGCAACATTTGTAGCAGGCGCGGTCACGGTGGTGATCATCCTCGTTTTGAAATCTGTCGTAACCGCAGCGTTCGCGTTCGACAAGCCAGCCCGAAAGTCCAAGGAACCGCAGAATGCTTGAGATCACTAACCTTGTGCGGCGCATCGGCGACAATACGGTCCTGGACGACCTGACGATCCACCAAGCGCGCGGGGAGGTGGCATCGATCGTTGGACCTTCGGGTTGCGGAAAATCGACATTGTTGCGGTTGGTAGCGGGTCTCGATGCGCCGGATGGAGGTGAGATTTCCATAGGCGGAGAAACCGTTTCATCGAGAAGTCAAGTGGTTCCGACCCATCGGCGTTCGATCAACATGGTGTTCCAGGATTATGCTCTCTGGCCCCACATGCGGGTCGGCAATATTGTCGGGTACGGTCTGGCGAGTTTGAACCGGGTCGATCGAGAAAAAAAGGTATCCGATCTTCTTCGCCTGATGCGGATCGAGACGTTGGCGGAAAGACTGCCGTCACAGCTGTCCGGCGGGCAGCAGCAGCGCGTCGCGATCGCCCGGGCTTTGGCCACGGATCCTCGAATCCTGCTTCTTGATGAACCGCTTTCGAACCTCGATGTCCAGTTGCGGACGGAGATGAGGCTCGAATTCGCAGAGCTGTTCCGGACATTGGACACTACGGTCCTTTACGTCACGCACGACCCACTGGAAGCGAGCTCCTTTGCGGATCGCCTCATCGTAATGCGTTCCGGGAGGATCGAACAGCAGGGACATCCCGAGGCTTTGTTCTCGTCGCCCTCTTCACAATGGGTAGCAATGCTTGCCGGATATGATGTCCGTCTCGAAGTGGCCAGGCCCCGGAGGGATGATGCGGGGTATATCGGAGACATCGGCGGGCAGGAAATTCGCTTTGATTTTCCCTCGCATTCTTCGATCGTACCGGATGCCGAAGTCCTGCTGATGCTCCACCCGACTTCGATACGCTTCGATAACGACGCGACCGATCTGGACAACCGCCTGTCCGGCACGGTCGCGAGCACGCTCTACGAAGGGCGCCAGTGGCGGGTTTCGCTTCGCGTCGGCCAGAGCCAGTTCTCAGTGCTCGTGCCGTTCCGCTGTGCCGTCGGCGATGAGCTGTCGTTCTGCTTCTCAAGCAAGGACGCGGCGACGTTCGCCACGTGATGTCCACAGCTTCCCCAGGTCATACGAATAGATAGAAACGAAATGTCCTCACATAATCTGCTCCCGGTCTTCATGGATTCGATCGGTGATCCGGTCGGTTCAGTTCTTTCCAGAACCGCAAATTTGCTGAGTAAGTCAGCAGGAATCGAACTGCATGAAGACCGGCTTGTACTGCCGGGCGACCCAGGCAGCCTGGAGCTTGCCTTCGCGGCCGCGCATGAGACGCTCGCGCCCTTCGACCTCGTCGCGCCGATACGTAAAGAGACCATGCCGATCCTGACCGATTTTGACGGAGAAGCGGTTGCCACCGTCGATCGGAGTCTTCTTCGAACCTTCGGCTTCCGTGGCGTGAAGGTTCACATCAACGGGCTGGTGCGATCGATTTCCGGGCCAAAAATCTGGCTTGCGCGCCGCGCCGCGGATCGAAGGGCATCACCCCTGCATCTCGACACCATGGTTGCTGGCGGCCAGCCACATGGCAAGACCGTCATGGAAACAGTGATCATGGAGGCTGGCGAAGAGGCAGGTCTGCATTCGGCAGATCTCGCTGGGATCGAGGAGGTGAAGCGTTTCGACATTTCCTACACGTCGTCGGAGGGGCATCACCTTGAGCGTCTGATCATCTACGATCTCTGGCTTCCAGAAACCTTTGTGCCCGTTCTTCACGACGGTGAGCTGATCGAGAGCATACTTGTATCTGCGCCCGAGATGATCAATCTTCTCGATGGAGGAGACCGGTTCAAGTACAACTCAGCCGTCGTTTGTCGCGACCTCTTGGATCGCCTTGCAGAAGACTGAAAGGCGTGCGGTACAGTCATCGGGCCGAGCCGAACGGTTTCGCTGATCGGTCAAGGCGGGATTTGAGCGGATTGAACATGACCCTTGGAGAGCTGATCGAACTCCACCGCCCTCGCGTTCAAGACGAGTCCGTCGGTGTCAGGAGGAGCTGGGAGGAGACCTTCAGATATGCGACAAAGCATTTCCCGCCCGATACACCGCTCAAGGATTTCGATCTCGATGTCCTTTCGCACCGTTTGGCTTTGTCGGGGATGCAGCAGCAATTCGTCGAAGGCTACGTCAGCCGTTGGCGTAGACTGCTGGAGCAGCAACAGGATTTCTAGCTCTGGCCTGCACGCCGCATTGGCATTCGATCGATGAAATCAAACATTTCGACGTCGCCCACGACCTTGTTGCTGCGCAGTTTCACTCCTCCATCTTTACCGACCAGAATCGCGTGGAACCCGTCACTCTGGATATCGGCGTCGGCCCGGAGCTTCTCAGCATGCAGGTTGTCACCCCGACCGTGGATGGCTTTGACAACGTCACCGGAGACTTGGAGAACGATCATGTCCCGCTCGGACAGTTCGTCAGTCTGCGCGCGCAGCAACTCAATCTGACGCCTCATGTCGAGATCCTCGGGATCACCGAAGAGAACGAGAACCCTGTTCTTCCAGTCATACTGCGATAGGCTGTCCATGGCAGATGCCTGAACGATCGTACCCAACGTGACAGCGAGTGCTGCTGCGATCGTCTTCATCTCAAATCTCCCTTCGATGTCGACAACGAACGGATCGATCGACGGATCGTTCTCCTTCCTCGCGAATTCGTGTTCGCGGCACGTACAAGTCTTCTGACACAAATCTCTCTTAGTCCACTGTGCGACAGAGGGGCGGGGGCTTTTCGGATGGAGACAATTTGGTAGCAGGACCGACGGTCTCATGCCTCTTCAGTTCACGGAACGCAGTCTGTCGCTATGGCAAAGTGGTCAGATCCGTGTAGCTGGCACGATCGAGCTGCCGCTGCAGTCTTTCCATTTGACTGCGGATCCGGGCAGGAGAGTCCGGGTGCCCGAAACTTCGATGCACTCCCGGTACGCACCGTGAGGTGATCGATCGCGGCGTCCGCGAACTTCTTTTCCTCACGGGTGCGATCGAGACCTTCCGTAAGCACCTTGATTTTTTCGGTTCCGACCAGCGTCTTCGAGAGTATCGCGAATGTATCGTCGAAGCCGTCCCCAATGCATACGGATGCCGGGAAGGGGGGCTGCCTGCATTCGAGTGGCTGGAGGTCGCAATCCGCAAATTTCGTTTCGGCCTTCCATGGTTCGAAGCCGGTATTGTAGTCTCCGGCAATGATGACGGTTCTGCCTTCTGCAGCGGCTTGATCGGCGACCTTCTTCACGGCACCCATTACGCTCGCGTTCTTAGGCTGCAAAACCGGTCATATGATTGCGGAGCGGCTTTGCATGATCAATTGATGGTTATGGGACGATCCGGAGATGCAGGAAGAAGGATCGGCGTGCTAAGTGCCAGGGATAATTCAGAGCCTCCGCCACAAAGGAAACGTCCGACGCATGGATTCACTTCTCGCTCCCGTCATCGAGTTCATCGAGCAGAACCAAAAGTGGGCCCCGATCATCATGGGACTTGTCGCGTTCGGGGAGTCGCTATTCATCGTAGGCCTCTTGATTCCAGCCACTCCGCTCTTCCTGGCTGCAGGCGCGCTGATAGCGACGGGATCGCTTGAAGTCGCTCCGATGCTCCTCTACACGATGGCGGGAGCTGTCGCCGGCGATGTCCTGTCCTACTTCATCGGGCGGCAGTCGGGACGCAGTATTCTCTACAGTTCATGGGGCAAGCGACACAGGAAACGGGCCGCCAAGTCGCGTGCGTTCTTCAGGCGATACGGAGCTCTGTCGGTCTTCGTCGGCCGTTTCTTTGGCCCTTTAAGATCGACTGTGCCGTTCATGGCCGGCGTGATGCGGATGGATAATTTCCGCTTCCAGCTCGCCAATGTTGGCTCGGCAATGCTGTGGGCACCGATGATGCTCCTTCCGAGTTGGCTGGCTGTCAAAGGATCTGGTCTGGTGGACAATTGAGCCGCGCCCGCCAGGCCTGTGTATCCTGGGACGAGGGAGATTCTATCGCACTTCATCCTTGAACCCACCGGGCTCACACGGCGTCAAAGCTGAATTGTGGAGACGCTACTGTAATAGCCGTCATCGTCCGGCAATTCGCGATCGCGAAACGTGTTGCGTCTTATCTCGCGATAGATGGTGGAGCGATGGCGACCAAGTTGGCGCGCCATCTCGTTGATCGGAACCTGTGCCGCCACCAGGTGATGAAGGCGCCAGCGATCGGCGAGGGTGATCTGCGTATAGCATCGAGACATGCGGAAATCTCCAAAACGAAGCCATTGAAATTAGTGGCATGTCGCACTTGGAAATAGAATGTACCCGGCTACACAGAATGTCAAAGCTGGATAGGGCTGCGACATCGCCAGCCAGTTAGAGATGCGACACTGGCTCTGACGATCAGCCCCCGATCCGACCGGCTGGGCCGGGTTGCAAGGGAGGAGCGGGGGCGGGTGATGACGCTACCTTTCGGCTTTAGCTTTCTCAGTGGCAATTGTGTCGTTGTCGGCTGATACTCGTTTACACCGCATTGGGCGGGTAGGGATCAAAGCCGCACGATGCTTCCGAAAATCAAGCTGCAGGGTAACGTCGATGTCGCCGCGCTGTCACCTCTTCTTCGCGGCATGCTGCTGTCCGTTGCCTATGCCGACGGTGAGGGCGGCATAGGATTGACCGCGACCGGCGCCATGAACCGCAAATTCGTGCATTGGGCCGCTGTGAACTTCCTCTGGCCCGACTTCACGGCCGTAGATCTCTACAGCATGAACAAAGTTCTGAACGAAAGCGACATGCCGCCGCTCTGGGTCGTGCGCGACATGACCCGCCACATGAAGCTTCTTCGCCGGAAGAAGGATGTGCTGGTGCCAACCAAACGAGGTCGCGAGTTTCTGGTGAACCCGCAAGCCTTCTTCGATCTCGTCGCCACGGATTATCTCTATTCCTATGTCCACGCCACCGAGCGCAAAGAAGAGGTCCAAGCTCGGTTACGTTGGTGGCGCATGTTCCTCAACCTTCTCAATATCAAGGCCAGAGAAGGTTGCACGCCATTGGATGTTGTAAAAATCCTCAATCCAGACTTCGCGCCCCTGTCAGACACCGAAATGACCCTGGAAGCCTGGGAACTGAAATCCGATCTCCAATATGGTGTCCTGCGGCGCCTGTGCTGGCTCGGCCTGCTTTACGAGGCACGAGAAGGGCTCACGCTTCTTCAAGACGGAGCCTTCCACAAGACGCCACTTTGGTCCGCCTGCCTGCAGCTGGAATCGGATACACAAAGCGACATCGGGGTGCATTGAAACGTCTTATTCCGCCGCCGGCCGCTTCGATAATGCTTTCTCGCGCTTCGCAATCACCGCTGGATCATTCATGAAATCCGTCCTCGGACCTGGCTTGCGCCCCCGCTTCTGATACCCGTTCGCCGTGCTGCCATCCGGTATCCCAAACATATGATTTGTCTGACCCGTGCGACGAGGGCCGCTTTTGCTGCGCTGCAGATCACGTCCGGCCTGTAGCTCCGCGACTATCGAAAGCATATCGTCCAAACGCTTGTTCTCGACGACTTCGGGTCTGTGTATCGATCTCAACTTATCAAAGGTTCTGTAGGGTAGGGTGAAGCTCTCGTGCATGATCTCGAGGCGACCATCCGGATAGTCGCAGACGACGATCTTCTTTCCCGCCAGCGCCTTGGCCTGTTCTGTTGGATCGAGAATGAACAGCACCTTGTCGTAGCGCAGCGTCAAAGCCTGCGACAGCGTGCGAACTTCCTTACGGCACATGGCGCCATCAAGGTTCTCGTGATCGGCCAACGGCCGGTGCATGTCCTTCGGATTGCGCGGCTGTTTGCCGAAACGCGTGTTGAAATCCGCAATGAACTCAGGTGCATAGGCGTTGGCTTCCTCGATAGTGTCAATACCGCGAAGCCGCATCTCCTTGACCAACCGATCCTGCAATGTCTGGTTGGCACGTTCCACCCGGCCCTTGGCCTGCGGGGTGTTGGCGCAGATGATGTCGATGTTCAGCTCATAAAGCGCCCGGCCGAACTGCGTCAGGCCGCTCGTGCGGTCCTTCTCCGAAGCATGCGTGGAGCGGAAAACACCATGCTTGTCACTGTAGAAGGCCAGCGGTTTGCCCCATTGCTGCAGATAGGCCTTGGTCGCGTGCAGATAGTCGAATGTGTTCTCCGATCCGGCAAACCGTAGATGCAGCAGCTTGCCGGTCGCGTCATCGATATAGACGAGCAGGGCGCATTTGGGCCCACGGTTCTCGAACCACCAGTGATGCGAGCCATCGATCTGCACTAGTTCGCCAAAGCAATCACGTCGGCCGCGTGGCTGGAAAACCCGCTTCTTGCGTTCCCGACGCGAGATCCAGATGCCAGCCTCGGTCATCCATTGCCGCAGCGTCTCCTTGGCGACAGAAATCCGGTGCAGCTCTATCAACTTCTCACGCGCCAGCGTCGGACCGAAATCTAGATAGCGTTCGCGGATCAGATCCAGCGCCGCATTGCGAAACTCCTCGCTGTGGCGCCGGTTGCTCGGACGAGATCGCTTCCTGGAAACGAGCCCGGCCGGACCATCCCGGTCATAGGCTTGCAACAGCCGATGGACCTGACTTCGACTGAGGTCGAGCCGTTCGGCAGCCTGGACAACGCTCAGGCGTTCGTCACGGATCTTCTGGATAAGCTCGAGGCGATGCAATTCTTTCTGCGACATGGTGATCAAAAAGGACATGACGACTCCGACCGCTCATGGTCTCGACCAGGCTGAAGATCGTCATCCTTGCTCCCAACGTTGGCTTTGACCAGTGCGTCGAGAGGCGAGACTGTCGCATCTCTAACTGGCCCAACTGTCGCATTACTAAATAGCCGCTACACACAGAAAGATCGCATAAGATAGATTATGGAACTCAAGGATATATCAAGCAGGCCTATAACTTGCCAGAGCCTGCTAATGCGCCTTTAGAACTCGTCATCCGACAAATCTATTTCGAAACTCAATCCGTCATATGCCGGCATCACATGATCCGGTGTCTCATTCATCACGGTCTGATAGTCCAGCGGTGTATGCATATGCGTGAGAATGGCGCGCTTTGCTCCAAGAGCTGAAATCCAGCCCAATGCCTGTTCCAGCGACAGATGGCTCGGGTGGCGCGTGTATTGAAGCGCGTCGATGATCAGCATGTCGAGCCCGGAAAGCCGTTCGATGCTTGCTGCCGGGAAATCGCTGACATCCGTGCAATAAGCGACATCGCCGATCCTGAAGCCGAGCGAATGAGCCTCGCCATGGGCCTGCATATGGGCCTGGAAACGGATTGGCCCGCCGGCGCCATCGACGACGATTTCATCGTCGAGGTTGTCGATCAGCATCGGTGTCACGATCGGCGGGTAATTTCCGCCGGGCGGCGTCTCCAGGCAGTAACCGAAACCCTGGCGGATGCGCTCCATCGTCAGGGGATCGGCGTAGATCGGGATCCGTTTTTTCTGCAGCAGAACATAACCACGCAGGTCGTCTATGCCATGAAGATGATCGGCATGGGCATGGGTGTAAAGCACAGCGTCGATCCGCGGCACCTTGGCCGCGATCATCTGCTCGCGGAAGTCCGGGCCCGTATCGACGGCAACCACCGTGCGGCCCCCATCAGGAGCGATCTGCTCGATCAGAAACGCAGCGCGTGTCCGCCGGTTCTTCGGATTGTCGGGATTGCAAGCGCCCCAGTCGCCGTTCAGCCGCGGCACGCCCGGAGATGACGAGCAGCCGAGGATGGTGAAACGCCTGCGGTATCCGGTTGCGACCTCCGGCACGCCTCAAAGCCTCGGCATCTTGGAGAAGCAGCGCAACGCGTTTTCCGTCGTGATCGCAGCGATCTCGTCGTAGCTGACACCATGAACCTCGGCCAGAACCTCGGCCGTGTTGACGACGTAAGACGGTTCGTTGCGCTTGCCGCGCCAGCGTTTGGGCGCCAGGAACGGCGCGTCGGTTTCGACCAGCAGACGGTCCAGCGGCACGGTTTTTGCGATATCGCGGATATCCTGCGATTTCGGGAATGTCAGAATGCCGGAAAATGAGACATAACCGCCAAGCTCGACACCCGTGCGGGCGAGGTCGGGTCCGGCCGAAAAGCAATGCAGAATGAAAGGGAAGGCCCCCTTCCCGCTTTCCGCCTTCAGGATCTCGATCATGTTCTCATCGGCGCTGCGGCTATGGATGACCAGCGGAAGCTTGGTAACGCGCGCGGCCTCGATATGCCGGATCAGGCCGGTTTTCTGGTCGGCCGGCGTCTGCGTATCGTAAAAATAGTCGAGGCCGGCCTCACCGATCGCGACGATCTTCTCATGCGAATTGGCAAGCCGGATCAGGTCTTCGGCCTCAATATCCAGTTCTTCGCCGGCATTGTTGGGATGCGTGCCGACCGAGCAGAAAACCGACGGATATTTCTCAGCGATCGCCAGCAGCGTATCGAGTTTCCGCACCCGCGTCGAAATCGTCACCATCTGCTTCACGCCAGCCTGATGCGCTCGCTCGATGAGCTGGTCGCGCTCCTCGTCGAACTCGGCAAAATCCAGATGGCAATGGGTATCGATCAGCATGGACACGTTGTTCAAACCTTGACTTCAATAATGTGCAACGGCCCGGAAGATAGACCGGGCCGTTCTCGTCTGTTTCAAGCAGTCGGCTCAGGCGCGACATAACGCGGGAAGACCGGCGTCGGCGCTTCCAGCACCGTGCCCGGCTTCAGGCGGCCTGCCTCGCCGAGAGCTGCGAAATCGCGCGCATCCGCCGAAGCCGCAACGAGATCGAGCAGCTTGGCCGAGGACGCGGGCATGAACGGCTGCAGCAGGATGGCGATCTGGCGCACGACTTCCGCCGTGACGTAGAGAACCGTGCCCATCCGTTCCGGATCGGTCTTCTTCAGCGCCCAGGGCTGTTCGCCGGCGAAATAACGATCCGTTTCGGAAACGACGGCAATGATCGCCGCCAGCGCCTTGTGGATCATCTGCTTGCCCATCTCCTCGCGGCAGATGGCGATCATCGCATCGGACGAGGCCAGCATCGCACGGTCGGCATCGTTGAGCGCACCCGGCGTCGGAACCTGGCCATCGCAATTCTTGACGATCATCGACAACGAACGGCTGGCGAGATTGCCGATACCGTTGGCGAGATCGGCATTGATACGGATGCCGATCGCTTCTTCGCTGCAGTGGCCGTCCTGGCCGAAGGAGATTTCGCGCATCAGGTAATAACGGATCGCATCCAGGCCGAAATGCTCGATCAGTTCGAACGGATCGAGCACGTTGCCGAGCGACTTCGACATTTTCTCGCCGCCTTTGGCCAGGACGAAACCGTGCGCATAAACGCGCTTGGGAAGCGGCAGGTTTGCCGACATCAGGAAGGCCGGCCAGTAGACGGCGTGGAAACGGATGATGTCCTTGCCGATGATATGCACGTCGGCCGGCCAGTATTTCGCCCGCGGCCCCTGCGGATCGGTAAGGTATCCGGTTGCGGTCAGGTAGTTGGTCAGCGCGTCGACCCAGACATACATGACATGCGCCGGATCGTTCGGAACCTTGATACCCCAGTCGAAGGTCGTGCGCGAAACGGACAGGTCCTTCAGGCCGGACTTGACGAAGGAGATCACCTCGTTGCGGCGCTCGGCCGGGCCGATGAAATCCGGGTTCTCTTCATAGAGCTTCAGCAACCGGTCCTGATAGGCGGAAAGCTTGAAGAAGTAGCTCGATTCCTCGACCCACTCGACCGGCGTCCCCTGCCCGCCATAACGCACGCCGTCGCGGACTTCGGTTTCGTCCTCGGCATAGAACGCCTCGTCGCGCACGGAATACCAGCCGGCATAGGTATCCTTGTAGATATCGCCGGCATCCGCCATGCGGTTCCAGATCGCCTGGCTCGCCTCGTGGTGGCGCTGTTCGGTGGTGCGGATGAAGTCGTCGTTCGACGCGTTGAGCAGCTTGCCCATGGCGAGGAATTCACTGGAATTGCGCTCGGCCAGCGCGTCGGGCGTGATGCCCTCGTTGCGCGCCGTCTGCTGCATCTTCTGGCCGTGTTCGTCCGTGCCGGTCAGGAAGAATACGTCCTTACCGTCAAGGCGCTGGAAGCGCGCCATGGCATCGGTCGCGATCAGCTCGTAGGCATGGCCGATATGCGGCTTGCCGTTCGGATAGGAAATCGCGGTGGTGATGTAGAAAGGCGTCTTGTCGGACATGGAACACTCGGAAACTTGGTTTTCGCGGCACTGCGGCGCGGTTCATGCCGCTCTTAGCGCATGTTGCGCTGATGCGAAACCCAAACTTCCTGATGCATGGCTTTTGACGGCCGATCGCTAAGCGGCCTTTGCCGCTTCCAGGATCGACAGCAGCGTCTGCTTTTTATCGAGGTTATAGGCGGTCGATACCGTTATCTTCTCGACGATCTCGCTGACCAGTTTTGCCCGCCTGTCTGCGATCGCCAATTGCCCCTGCAAGGCCGCGCTGCGGGCCTGCTCCACTAGATGGTCGCTCAGATGTTCGAGAAAGAAGGTGAAGATCACCTCGCTGTCCTTGCCGGACAGCACGTCCGCAAGCCGGTGCATGGCCTTACTNNCCAGCCCGCCCGAAAGCCGGTGCATGGCCTTACGCGCCGAAGGTCCCTCCCCGGTGACGATCTCGTCGAAGGCGGCGATGATATCCAGCCCGCCATAGTTCTTGAGCTTCAGGGCCCGAGAAACGCTGCCCTTGGCCAGCGCCCGCACCGCCTCTTCCGTCTTGCCGCCATCGAGTGATTGTCCGAGCGCCGCCAGCGCCTGCGTCAACTCATCGCCACCGAGCGGTGACAGCCTGAGCGTCTGGCAGCGGGAGCGGATCGTCGGCAGAAGCTTGCCCGGCGCATGCGAGAGAACAAGGAACATGGCGCCGCGCGGCGGCTCCTCGAGGATCTTCAGGATCGCGTTGGCGGCGTTGCGGTTCAGATCGTCGGCCGGATCGATGATGACGATGCGGCGATTTCCGGTGCCGGACGTCTGCGAAAAAAAGTGCCCTGCCCGCCTGACCTCATCGACGGTGATGGCGCTTTTGACCTTGCCGGTCTTGTCGTCCACCGGCCGTGACAGGTGCAGAAGGTTGTGGGACGCGCCCGACAGGATCTGCCGGCTGATCGGCGTCGAGGGATCGGGATCGGGAATTGTCACCGGTGCGAGACCCGGTTCCGGATTGGAAAGCACGTAGTTGGCGAAACGAAACGCAAGCGTCGCCTTGCCGATACCTTCTGGTCCTTCGATCAGGACCGCGTGGTGCGATTTGCCGGTGCGATAGCTGCGCGCCAGAAAATCCTGCGCTTCAACATGCCCGAAAAGCCGCGTATTCGCAGCTGGATGAACGGCTCCGTCCAGTATATTGGCTGCCGTATCGCTCACGAGACCTGCTCCGTGGCGACCGTGTCTTCCGTCGCGGTTTCCACGAGCATGAAAATCTTGTCGGCAATCTCGTCTTCCGGCTGTCCGGCGTCGACGACCCTGCAGCGCCGCGGCTCTGCTGCTGCAATATCGAGATAGGCCTGGCGCCGTTTTTCATGCGTCTCGACTTCTTCCTTCTCGAAACGATCCGGCGCATCGCTGCCGCCGCGGCGACGCGCACGGGCAAGACCTGTTTCGGCGGGAAGATCGAGGATGAAGGTCAGATCGGGCATCACCCCATTGGTGGCGATGCGCTGCAGAGCCTCGATGAAGCCCGGTTCGAGATTTCCGGTGACGCCCTGGTAGACGCGCGACGAATCGACAAATCGGTCGCAAAGCACCACGGCGCCCGTTTCCAGCGCCGGACGAATAACCTCTTCGACGTGATCGTTGCGCGCAGCGGCAAACAGGATCGCTTCCATGCGCACGCCAAAAGTCTCGGCAGCACCGCTCAGAAGAACGTGGCGAACGGCTTCGGCGCCCGGAGATCCGCCCGGTTCACGCGTCACCAGCACATCGTGACCGGCACGGCGAAGACGATCCGCCAGCCGACGAATCTGGGTCGACTTGCCGACCCCCTCGCCGCCTTCGAAGGTGATGAATATGCCTGAACGATCTGTCACGCGTGTCTTTGAACCTGTCTTTGTCTGATCGGCATATAACGCATCGGCCGCAAATTCGGAACGAATTTCGGCATGCATCCGCGGTCGCTTAAAGCCAGAAGAACATCAGTTCCATCAGAGCATCACTTGCCTGCGCCCTTAGGCCTCCGACTTCAACCGGCGATGCTGCCTCAAGCGGTATTTCACGGATCACCCTGTCGCCCGACGAAATCCTCAGCGTGGCGATCTCCCGGCCCTCGGCAACCGGCGCGCGGAGCGGCCAGTTATAGACGATCCGCCCGGACAGCCGTTCCGGATTGTTCTTCGGCACAAAAATATCGACCGGTTCGCGGGTGACGAGATCGACCCGGCTTTCCACGCCGCCATAGACGCTCGCCTGCCCGATCACCTCCCCGGCCTTCAGGACGACGCGGGTTTCAAACGAGGACAAACCCCATTCCAGAATGCGCCTGGCCTCTTCAGAGCGCTCCTTGTCCGTCGCTAGGCCGCCGAGCGCCAGGAAAAGGCGGGTATTGTCCCGCTCGACCGATGCCGCGATGGCAAAACCTGCACCCTCCGCATAACCGGCACCCAGGCCATCGACACCCATGTTGAGCGACAGGAGCGGGTTCTTGTTACGCTGGAAAATCTTGTTCCACTCGAAATCCGGCTGCGCGTAAAGCGGATAATAGTCCGGATAGCTGCGATAGAGATGGCGCGAAAGCGTCACGAGGTCGTGAGCGGTGGTCCAGCTTTCCGCATAGGGCAGACCGGTGGCATTGCCGAATGTGGAGCGTGCGAGACCGATATCCTTGGCCCTCGCCGTCATCCGCGCGGCAAACTCACCCTCGGAACGGGCAATGCCTTCCGCCAGGATGATGCAGGCGTCGTTTGCGTTCTGGATGACCACGCCACGCATCAGATCAGCCACTGGCACCTGCGATTTCAACGCTGCAAACATCGTCGTCGTGCCGGAAGGTGCCCCGCCCGTGCGCCAGGCATATTCGCTCACCGGATAAATAGTTTCGGGTGAAATCGCGCCGTTCTTCAAGGCATCGAAAACGACTTCCATCGTCATCAGCTTGGCGAGAGAGGCTGCCGGGAAGGACTGGTTCTCGTTGACCGCCAGAAGCACGGTGCCGGTCGCCGCTTCGACGAGATAGGCCTGCTTCGCTTTCGTCGCAAATGCAGGCTGAGCCTCCTGCGCACGTACGATTTGTGCCGGTTGCAGTGATATTGCAGCCAGTACCAAACCCAGAGCCAGAAAACTTCGCATCATTCCCCCGCAGTCCGTCCGATTCATGCCTATCGTGCCACGCAGCCGTTTATGCTGGATAAAGATCGCGCTGGCACGTCACAAAAACGCATCACCCCAAAAACCTTTCGGGCTTTCGGGGTGATGAGAGGTCAGTGTCTTTTCGAGAACCCGGTCACGGCCGGCATCAGTATTTCTGGCCGGGCTTCGGCGGCTCGAGCAGCATGTTGCCGAACATGACGCGTGTAACCTTGCCCTGCGGCGGCTCGGCGGCATAGGCGGTTTCGGTGGTCTGCACCTGAACCGGCTGCTGCACCCGTGGCTTGATCTGCTGTGCCTGCTGAACACGCTGTACCGGCTGGGCACGCTGCACAGGCTGGGCCTTCGGCTGCGCTGCAGGCGAATAGGCAGAAGCGACGACGCGCTCCTGCTGGACCGGCCGAGCGGTGGGAGCAACCTTGCGTTCGACCGGAACCGGAGCGGCACGCGCAACCGAAACCATCTGTGCCGTCTGCTGTTCGAACTGGCGTGCGGCCGGCCGCTTTGCCTGAGACGCGCTTGGCGTGCGTCCCGAATATGCGGTGGTCGGCACTGCCGAGCCGTAGCTCTGCAGCTGATCGCCGAGCGGCTGGTTAGACGCGACCATGACGCCGCTGGCGACCTGACCGCCAGGATTGAACGACGGCAGGCGATCGCCCTTGCGAACGTAGGACGCCATCAGGAACGGCATGTCCTCGCCATCCATGCGGGCGCGGCCCATATACTGCACATTCACGCGGCCCGTGCCGGTCTGCTTGATGTCGATCATTTCGGCGGTCTTGTCCGAAACGTCGATGATGCGGCCGGGATGATACGGACCGCGGTCATTGACGCGAACGACGACAGACGAACCGGTATCCAGATTGGTCACGCGCGCATAGCTCGGCAGCGGGAAAGTTGGATGCGCGGCGGACAGGTGCGAGCTGTCATACACTTCGCCATTGGCTGTAAGGCGGCCATGGAATGCCGAACCATACCAGGATGCGAGGCCCGACTTGTTGTAGTTAGGATCTTCCTTGGGCACGTAGGTCTTGCCCTTGACCTCGTAAGGCTGGCCGACCATGAACCGGCCGCCGCCCTTCGGAACAGGCTTGCCGTCGGAAACAACCCGAGGGCTGGCCTTCACGCCATATTCCGACTCGGCAAAATATTCCTTGCTGTGACTTTTCTTCTTCGGAGCTTCCGCCGTCTTCGTCGAGGCGCAGGACGCCATCGTCGCGCACATTACACTGATCCCCAGCCATTTCGACCAGAGGGAAAGTTTGCCGCCACTCAAACTCAAAACTCGTCCGTCCTATATCGTACTGTGCGGATATGATGCGGGGCAACCTGCCCCTCGTCCCATTCGCAACCATCGCCCCGGCCTGATGAACTCGATCAGGCTCAATATCGGACAGGTTTTGCTTTGTTCGTGGCGGAAATGCGAACAAAATCTGTGGAGTGATTAAAATACAACGCCTTATGGTTAATGAATGGTAAATTGAGTGAAATTTACTTCTGTTCCAATACGGAGCATACCGTATTTTATACTGATCCTTAACTTAAATCTCACCGAGACGACAGAGAATCATCTCTGGCAAGGCCGCGCTCGCAGTAGAGAGGACATAGCTTGGCGTCCTTGCGGTCCTATCCCATCGCCACCGCCGTTGACGGAACGACCAAGGGGCGATAAAGCGCAACAGTCCGGAAGAGTGGCCGAGTGGTTTAAGGCAACGGTCTTGAAAACCGTCGTGCGGGGAACCGTACCGTGGGTTCGAATCCCACCTCTTCCGCCATTTTCATAAAAAATCAGGTGGTTACGCGGATTTTCGCTGCTTGCCATGGCCTTGTTAGAGCATCAAAAGCCGTGGATAGTTGGGCCAATACGGACTCTATTCGCAACAGCTTTGTGCTATTCGTGACTAATAACGTCGACTGTTGTGGATGTGCCAGCAATTATGGAAGCGCGCCGACTTCAAAACCTGATCTAGCAGAGCATCCGCAGGACGCAGCAGTTACATAAGTTAGTATCGCGCCTTTTAGATAGCGATGCGAAGAGCAATCTTCTAGGCTCCAGACTCAATTGATCCACCATGTGACGATAGCGGCGATGTAGCATGTTGCCGCGAAGTTGATCATGAGCTTGTCGTATCGTGTGGCGACACGTCTCCAGTCCTTGAGACGGCAGAATGTGCGCTCAATGATATTCCGGCGGCGGTAGGCGACCGGGTTGAATGGTCTGGTCCTCTTTCTGGTTGGGTTGTTGGGAATGACCGGTTCCGTGCCACGCGCAGTCAGGAAGTTACGTAAAGCGTCGCTGTCGTAAGCTGTATCTGCTGCACACAGGTGTGTCGCAGGCAAAGGCTCAAGCAGTGGAATGGCAACGGGGGCGTCCCCACGTTGCCCAGGCGTTATTCGCAACGCGACTGGACGGCCGCAACCATCGACAACAGCATGGATTTTTGTCGATCTGCCGCCTCGCGAGCGACCGATTGCCTCGGCATCTGCCCCCCTTTTCCGCCAGCGGCAGAGCGGTGTGCTTTTGCGGTGGTGCTGTCGATCATATGGATGTCGCGCTCGGTCGTTTGCACCAGAGCTTCGAACAGTCGCCGCCATATCCCTTTAGCGGACCAGCGATGGAAGCGATTATAGACAGTTGTCGAAGGACCGTAGCAAGAGGGGCAATCCTGCCATCGGCAACCAGATCGCAAGACGTGGATGATGCCACTGATAACCCGGCGGTCGTCGGTGCGATGAGCGCCGGGTTGGTTGGTCGGAAGCAGCGGCGAAATCACCGCCCACTGATCGTCATCAAACCAGAATTCGCCTGCCATGATCCAAAACTCCCGTTATCGCAAACAGGGAATCACGGAAATTCAAGTTCATCAATAGTCTGATTGAGTTTCGACCCTAGTGGCCATCGCTAGCGTCAGGTTGCTCTACGATGACACAATGCTTTTCCCTGAAAAGTTTGGCTCACTTCAACTCGATCGTCTTCAAGAAGAACTGCAGGAACTCCGGCGTCTGTCGAGCGTAATGCTCTGGCATGATGGTGGTCAACTTCGTGACAATTTCGATGATTTTTGGCGCGGATTGTGGAATTTGTCACTGGGGATGCGGATTGGGTTGAATAGTGATCCGTCATCTGACATCGAGCGCCTCATTCCGGATCAGAAAATCGCTCCTTTCGGTTTCGGGTTCAATCAATCTCGATTGGTTGTGCTGGAAGAGTTCTCCAATGCCCCGGCCGAAGCTTACAAGACAGTGGAGAATGTCCGAGAAGAGTTGATAGAGCAAAGCCTCGAGTTGATAGACGACGTGGCCAACTCCAACTCAGGCCCGCGACTCCTTAAGCGGCTTCAATCCGTGCACAATAGACTGGAGGAGCGTAAGCCGGTCGTCCAGTTGGGCATGGCTACCCAAAGTCTTGTAGCGGCGACGCAAGGGAAGAAAGACGAACTGCCGGCAGACCTATTCACTCTTCTGCTTGCGCATGCGCAGAATGTGTTCTCATACCTAGCGCAATTTCCTGACTGGCAAGACTTTGTCCACCAATCCCTCGCAGCCAACACCTCACCAAATGAGACGGAAACGCTCATTTCGTCTGCAAGAGCGTTAGCGGACTTCTTGGATCACCACTCGGATTACGCAACTGCCGACGTGCCGCAGGCGCTCCGGACAACAGCCGCTTGGACCGAAAATCTTGAAAAACCCGATGGGCGGATGATTTACGCTCTCGGGCGGACGATCGAGAATCTCCTATCACTTATCTCTCGCACGGTCTTTGAGATCTCTGAAGAAGTAAGAAAGGAAGCGGTAAAGCTCATTGCGAAAGGTGTGGTTCGCTTCGTGGCAGCCAGTTGCGCTGCGCTCATTTATACTATGGCTGGTCTGCCTGGAGCAGAGTGGATTGCTGCTACTTTTGATGCTCTCGTTGCCGCTGCGACACGGTAGCGCGCTAACCGGGCAGCGTCGTGCAAATGTCTCGGCCGAATGTGCACAGTTACCTTTGTCCGCTGCTTGGTATCTGCAAACAGATGCCGTCGGGATTGCGAGACGGGAGGCCTGCTAAAAACTGAGCGCGAGGAACCGAATGGTCCGGTTCCTCTTCAGGCGCTGACGCCCGTTTCGCGCTGTTTGGCAAGCGCCGCAAGATCGGCGGGCTTCAATTCGACAGATTCACCGCAGCCGCAGGCCGAGGTCTGGTTCGGGTTCACGAAGGTGAAGCCTGAGCGCATCCTGGTGATTTCGAAATCCATCTGGGTGCCGAGAAGATAGAGCACGGCCGAAGGTTCGATCCATACCTTTGCACCGCCATGTTCGATCAGGTCATCCTTGGTGTTCGCCTCGGTGACAAGATCGATCGTGTATTCCATGCCGGCGCAACCGCCCTTCTTGATCCCGACGCGTATGCCCTTGGCATCCGGACCGGAATTGGAAACGATCTGGTTGACGCGGTCTGCCGCCGCATCGGTCATGGTCATCACTGCAAAGCCCATCGGCTCATTCCTCTTCCACAACCGGGTTCAAGGCCCGGCGTTTCTGACAATCAATTTAGTCGCAGCGGCCTAAGCTATCAATACCAGCCGACCGCGACCTGCGCTTCTTCCGACATGCGCTCCGGCGTCCACGGCGGATCGAAGGTCATTTCGACTTCGACACCGGATACGCCCTGAACCGCGCTCACCGCATTTTCCACCCAGCCCGGCATTTCGCCGGCAACCGGGCAACCGGGGGCGGTCAGCGTCATGGCGATCTTGACCATGCGGTCGTCCTCGATGTCGATCTTGTAGATCAGCCCGAGCTCGAAAATATCCGCCGGGATTTCCGGGTCGTATACGGTCTTCAGCGCCGCGATGATATCATCCGACAGGCGCTCCAGCTCGTCCGCGGGAATGGCGGATTCGATGATCCCTTCGCGGGCGTCCCACTTTGGTATGTCTTGGTCCATGGCCTACAAGAATCCTCAGGCAAAGAAATTGCGCGCATAATCGAGCGCATCGGCGAGCGCGTCGACTTCGGCACGGGTATTATACATGCCGAACGATGCACGGCATGTGGATGTGACGCCAAAGCGTTTCAAGAGCGGCATGGCGCAATGGGTGCCGGCACGCACGGCAACGCCGCGGCGGTCGATCACCATCGATACGTCATGGGCATGGATGCCGGCAAGTTCGAAGGAGAAGATCGCACCCTTGCCCGCCGCGTTGCCGATGATGCGCAAGGAGTTGATCGCCTGCAGCCGTTCGGTGGCATAAGCCGTCAGATCGGCCTCATGAGCGGCTATTGCCGCGCGTCCGACCTTGTCCATGTAGTCCAGCGCATAACCGAGACCGATCGCCTGCACGATCGGCGGCGTGCCAGCTTCGAACCGGTGTGGCGGCTCGTTATAAGTGACGAAATCCTCGGCCACCTCGACGATCATCTCGCCGCCGCCCTGGAACGGCCGCATCTCCTTCAGTCGATCCATCTTGCCGTAGAGCACACCGATCCCGGACGGGCCGTAGAGCTTGTGGCCGGTCATGACGAACCAGTCGCAGTCGATGTCCCTGACGTCGATCGGCATATGTACGGCGCTCTGGCTGCCGTCGACGAGGACGGGAATGCCGCGCTCGTGAGCGATGCGGCAAATCTCTTTCACCGGCACGACCGTGCCGAGCGCATTCGACATATGCGTGACGGCGACCATCTTGGTCTTGTCGGTCAGCGCACGCTCGAAATCCTCGATATGGAACGCGCCGTCGTCATCGACCGGCACCCAGGTGATCCTGGCGCCCTGGCGCTCGCGGATGAAATGCCACGGCACGATGTTGGAATGGTGTTCCATGATCGTGATGACGATCTCGTCGCCCTCGCCGATATGCGGCATGCCGTAACCATAGGCGACCGTGTTGATCGCCGAGGTCGAATTGCTGGTGAAGATGATCTCGTCCACCGAACCGGCATTGAGGAAGCGGCGCACCTTCTCGCGCGCGGCCTCATAGGCGTCGGTCGCGGCGTTGGAAAGAAAATGCAGGCCGCGATGCACATTGGCATATTCGTTGGAATAGGCATGGCTGATCGCATCGATCACCTGCTGCGGCTTCTGTGCCGAAGCGCCGTTGTCGAGATAGACCAGCGGTTTGTTGCCATGCACCGTCGTCGACAGGATCGGAAAGTCCCGCCTGATGGCTTCGACGTCATAGGCGGCCAGTGGTGTCGTCTGGTCCATTGCAGACCCTTTCATATCGCTCTTGGGCGAAGTCCCGTAGAGATCGCAGTTATGATCGGCATCGACACGTCGCCATCCGCACTGCGTCATCCTCGGCCTTGTGCCGAGGATCCAATCCCGTTGCAACCAGTTCAACCGTCGCAGACACTCGAGACATCCTCGGGTCAAACCCGAGAACGAGCATGACGAAGGGGACGTGCGGCCCCCTCCGTCAGTCCTATCAGGCGTGCTTGTCTAGCCAGGTGGAAATGATTTCTTCCAGCGGCTCGACCAGCGCCTCTTCCTCGAGTTCCTCGACGATCTCGGCGACGAAGGCGTTCACCAGCATGGCGCGCGCCTTGTTTTCCGGAACGCCGCGCGCCATCAGGTAGAAGAGATGGTTGCGGTCGATATCGGCAACCGTCGCACCATGACCGCAGATCACGTCGTCGGCGAAGATTTCGAGTTCCGGCTTGACGGAGAAATCGCCGTCATCGGACATCAGCAGCGTGTTGCAGGCCATCTTCGCGTCGGTCTTCTGCGCATCCTGTGCGACCCGGATCATGCCCTGGAAGACGCCGCTTGCCTTGTCGAACACGACGTTGCGGAAGGTTTCCGTCGAGTTGGTATGCGGCACGTTATGGCCGAGCACCAGCGTGACGTCCGTGTGGCTGTCGCCGCCGAGCAGGTTGACGCCGCGCAGCGTCAGCTCGGCACCCTCGCCCTGAACCTCGATGCGAAGTTCCTGGCGCACCAGCTTGCCACCGGCATTGACGACATAAAGGCGAAGCTTCGCCTCTGCACCGAGCCTGGCGCGGATCTGCGCCAAATGCGTATCGGCTGCACCCTGCTGCTGCAGGATGATCCAGGTGATCTCGGCGCCATCTTCCAGCGTGATGTCACTGATCGAGGACACGAGCGCTGCCGCTTCAGTCTGCGACCGGTGACGCTCGACGATCGTTGCCTTGGAGCCTGCGCCGAAGGAAACCGGAAAGCGTGTATGGATCTGGCCCTCGCCGTGGAGCGCCTGCAGCTCTACCGGGGTTTCGATCTCCGCGTTTGCCGGAATGGCAAGCGCCAGGCCGTCACGCACGAAACTGCCGTTCAATCGGCCGATCGCGTCGTCCTTGTCGAGTGCGGTCAGGCCGGCGACGGCGGAACCATCGGTCAGCTGATCGCGGAAGGCCGAAACCGTTACGCCATCGATCGACGGGGTCGCATCGGTTTCCCCCTGCAGGACGGAAAGAACCGTGGATCCCTTGACCAGCGGCGCGATCGGATCGATCGCAGCGCCGGCGACCCGCTCCGGAACCGAGCGCAGCAGGTTCTTCAGGTCGGTATAGTGCCAGGATTCGATGCGGCGGGTCGGGAGACCTGCCGTCTTCAGGTCATCGAGCAGCCGGTCGCGGGTGCCGGTGACCGCGCCGTTGCCGGGCAGTTCGCCGATCTGAGCCGCGAAAGCCTCGACCAGTGCCGTTTCGGCAGTCGTGAGCTTGGCCGCGGGCTGATTTGTCTGGATGTTCATGCCAAAAATCCTTCCCGGTATCAGGCCGCAGTCCCGATCACGTCGGCATAACCATTCGCTTCCAGCTCATGGGCAAGTTCCTTCTCACCCGAACGGATGATCTGGCCCTTGTAGAGGACGTGGACGGTGTCCGGCACGATGTAGTCGAGCAGGCGCTGGTAGTGGGTGATGACGATCACGGCACGATCGGGCGAGCGCAGCGCGTTGACGCCGTCGGCAACGATCTTGAGCGCATCGATGTCGAGACCCGAATCGGTTTCGTCGAGGATGCAGAGCGTCGGCTCGAGCAGTGCCATCTGCAGGATTTCAGCGCGCTTCTTTTCACCGCCGGAGAAACCGACATTGAGCGGACGGCGCAGCATGGCCGGATCGATCTTCAGCTGTTCGGCAGCTTCCTTGACGCGGCGCATGAAGTCCGGCGTCGTCAGCTCTTCTTCACCGCGCGCCTTGCGCTGCTCGTTCATCGCCACCTTGAGGAACTGCATGGTCGCGACGCCCGGAATTTCGACCGGATACTGGAACGCGAGGAAGATGCCCTTGGAGGCACGCTCGGCCGGATCGAGTTCGAGAATGCTCTCGCCGTTATAGGTGATGTCGCCCTCGGTGACTTCATAGTCCTCGCGACCCGACAGGATATAGGACAGGGTCGACTTGCCAGAGCCGTTCGGCCCCATGATGGCGGCAATCTCGCCCGGCTTCACGGTCAGGTTCAGGCCGCGGATGATCTCGGTACCGTCTTCGGCGATACGGGCGTGCAGGTTCTTGATCTCAAGCATGATAGGTTTCCTCTAAATCGTGTCTATTGCGGCGGGCGAACTTATTCTTCGCTCAGCTCAAGCCGCTTCTCTATGCGATCTACGCGGTGCTTCAGCTCCGCGATATCTCCGTCCTGGCCGATCTCATGGGTCATGAAGCCAGCCATGTGCTGTTTCATCGACCGCATCTCATTGCGAATGCCGCGTATCTCATCGTTGATAGACGCGATATCTGCGCGCATGACGCGCAGATGCTCCAGAATGAGGCTCTCGACCTTTTCGTTCATTACCCCACGCTCCCCTCAAGCGAGATGCCGATCAGCTTCTGGGCTTCGACGGCAAATTCCATCGGCAGCTGCTGGATGACATCCTTGACGAAGCCGTTGACGATCAGGGCGATTGCCTCCTCTTCGGGAATGCCGCGCTGCATGGCGTAGAACTTCTGGTCGTCGGAAATCTTCGAGGTTGTCGCCTCGTGTTCGATCTGGGCGGAGGAGTTCTTCACCTCGATATAGGGCACGGTATGGGCACCGCACTTGTCGCCGATGAGAAGCGAATCGCAGTTGGTGAAGTTGCGGGCGCTTTCGGCCCGGCGATTGATCGACACCTGGCCGCGATAGGTATTCTGCGAGACGCCGGCGGAAATGCCCTTCGAAATGATGCGGCTCGACGTGTTCTTGCCGAGATGGATCATCTTGGTGCCACTGTCGATCTGCTGGTGACCGTTGGAAACCGCGATCGAATAGAACTCGCCCTGGCTTTCATCACCGCGCAGGATGCAGGACGGGTACTTCCAGGTGATCGCCGAACCGGTCTCGACCTGGGTCCAGGAAATCTTGGAACGGGCGCCACGGCAATCGCCACGCTTGGTGACGAAGTTGTAGATGCCGCCCTTGCCTTCCTTGTCGCCCGGGAACCAGTTCTGCACCGTCGAATACTTGATCTCGGCGTCATCCAGGGCAACGAGCTCGACGACAGCAGCATGCAGCTGGTTTTCGTCGCGCTGCGGTGCCGTGCAGCCTTCCAGATAGGAGACGTAGGCACCTTCCTCACAGATGATCAGCGTGCGCTCGAACTGACCGGTGTTCTTCTCGTTGATACGGAAATAGGTCGACAGTTCCATCGGGCAGCGAACGCCCTTAGGCACGAAGACGAAGGAGCCATCGGTGAAGACGGCGGCATTCAGCGTCGCATAATAATTATCCGTCGTCGGAACGACCGAGCCGAGATACTTCTTGATCAGTTCGGGATGTTCGCGGATGGCTTCGGAGATCGACATGAAGATCACGCCGGCCTTCTGAAGTTCCTTCTTGAAGGTGGTAACGACAGATACCGAATCGAACACCGCGTCGACGGCGACCTTGGAGGTCTGCACGCCGGCGAGGATTTCCTGCTCGCGCAGCGGAATGCCGAGCTTTTCATAGGTCCGCAGCAGTTCCGGATCGACTTCGTCCAGCGATACCGGGCCGGTCACGTTCTTGGGTGCGGCATAATAGTAGATATCGTTGAAGTCGATCTTGGGATAGTCGACACGGGCCCAGGTCGGCTCTTCCATCGTCAGCCAGCGCTTGTAGGCGTCCAGACGCCATTCCAGCATCCAGTCTGGCTCCTGCTTCTTGGCCGAGATAAAGCGGATGATATCTTCAGAAAGCCCCTTCGGAGCCTTGTCCACTTCGATTACAGTCTCGAAGCCGTATTTGTACTGATCGATATCGATCCCACGGACCTGATCGATCGTTTCCTGGACAGCAGGCATCTTCAGTCTCCAAATTTTGCCGGTTCAAATTCCGACAATTCCGTCAGTCGTGCGGGGAAAACAATGCCTCCCCCATGTAAGGGCCAAAAGGCGATTTTCCCACCTTTTGGCAAGCGGAAAATTGCTTTTCCGCCAATTCTAAAAAGCTGCTTGTGCGGCTTGCCCCGGCAGCTTTCGCCGACCGGCAATTTTCCGGAAGGCCGTAACGGCTCTTTCCATGTCGGTTTCGGTCGTTTCCGGGCCGAGAGAAATACGCAAGCCGCCGATATCCGAATTCAGCCCCATGGCGGTCAGAACGTGACTTTGCCCGACCTTGCCGGACGAGCAGGCCGATCCTGCCGAGAGTGCAATGCCTTCGAGGTCGAAGGCGATCTGCCCGGTTTCGGCCTTCAGTCCCGGCAATGTGAAGAAGATCGTATTCGCGACCCGAGGTCCGCCCGCGCCATGGATGACGATATCCGGAGCCGCCTGCACCATCGCCTGCTCAAGTGCATCGCGAAACGCGCCGATTCGGCCATTGCGGCCCTCCAGATCCTCAGACATCACTTCAGCAGCCGCGCCGAAGCCTAGGATCGCATGAAAATTCTCAGTCCCCGAGCGGTGACCCTTTTCCTGCCCGCCGCCTCGGATCAGCGGCTTCGGCATCAGCACTTCGCCACGGGAAATCAGCGCGCCGACGCCCTTCGGGCCGCCGATCTTGTGCGAGGAAATGATTAGAAAGTCCGCATCCAATGCGTTGATGTCGAGCGCAATTCGCCCGGCGGCCTGAACCGCATCGACCACCATCAGCCCGCGATATTTATGAGCGAGCGCTGCGGCTTCTGCCACCGGCTGAACGATCCCCGTCTCGTTGTTCACGAGCATCACCGCCACCATAGGCAGGCCGGATGTCTGGTCATGGTTCGACAGAAGTGTCTCCAGAGCTGCGAGGTCCACGACACCCGCCGACGTCACCGGTACTTCCGTGACCTGTTCCGATGCGAAACGGCCACCTTCACGAATTGCCGGATGCTCGATCGCCGAAGCGTAGAGCCGGGAAATCGTGACCGGAGACCGGCCCATACGATAATCCGGCGTCAGAACGTGGCTGGCGGCTTCGGTCGCGCCACTGGTAAAGGTCACATGCGCGGGCTCAGCACCGGCAAGCATGGCCACCTGGCACCGCGCCTTCTCGACTGCGGCGCGGGCAGCCCGGCCCTCTGCATGCACGGAGGATGCATTTCCAGGCAAAGAGAGAGCATCGATCATCGCAAGACGCGCCGCTTCCGACAGTGGAGCGGTCGCATTCCAGTCGAGATATGTCCTCTGCAAAGCCATTGGCGCTTGCACTTCCCTGCCGTTAGATAGATTTGAACCCCACGCGTGGCGCAGAATCCTCATTTTAGTTGAAATCTCAACTGCGCTTGCCTTATGAGACTTCGCAACGGGCATTGCTGTCGCAGGCCCAAATTTCGAATGGTTCTAAACTGAGTTCTAAAAAAGCTGAGCGCGTTCGTCAAGTCAAACTCGACGACAAGCGCAAGTTGGAACCAAAAACGATTGACCGGAGTACCGATGCCCGAAGTGATTTTCAACGGCCCTGCCGGCCGCCTGGAAGGACGTTACCAGCCCTCCAAGGAAAAGAGTGCGCCGATCGCGATCATCCTGCATCCGCACCCCCAGTTCGGTGGCACGATGAACAATCAGATCGTCTACCAGCTCTTCTACATGTTCCAGAAGCGCGGTTTTACGACGCTGCGCTTCAACTTCCGCTCCATCGGCCGCAGCCAGGGCGAATTCGACCACGGTGCCGGCGAACTGTCGGATGCCGCTTCCGCGCTCGACTGGGTTCAGGGTCTGCATCCTGATTCCAAAAGCTGCTGGGTCGCCGGTTATTCCTTCGGCGCCTGGATCGGCATGCAGTTGCTGATGCGCCGCCCGGAAATCGAAGGTTTCATGTCGATTGCACCGCAGCCGAACATCTATGACTTCTCGTTTCTGGCGCCCTGCCCGTCATCCGGCCTCATCATCAATGGTGATTCCGACAAGGTCGCTCCGGAGAAGGACGTCAACGGCCTCGTCGAGAAGCTGAAGACCCAGAAGGGCATCCTCATCACCCACAAGGTCGTCGAGGGAGCCAACCACTTCTTCAACGGTCAGGTCGATACGCTGATGGGCGAATGCGAGGATTATCTCGACCGTCGCCTGCAGGGCGAACTGGTGCCTGAACCGGCCGCCAAGCGGATTCGCTGAATGGATAGGGCCTCCTCGGAGGCCCTTTTGTTGACCGAAAAGCCCCCTTCCTTTAGAAGGCGGCCTCGCTCGGAAATAATTCCGAATCTCTAAAGCATGTCGCTAAAAAGTGTGAAGCGTTTTTTCGGCAACAACATGCTGCAAAATAAGGTTAAGGCGTCGTGAGCGCATCCGAAGGATCGCGACACGCTTTAATATCCGGAGCAGGTGCGGATGGCGGTTTTTCCGCTGCGAAATCGGAAGACGGGTGGACGCGTGCAAGCCGATCTTGCGCGCATGCCGGTTCTTGCCGCCGCATTCCTGATTGCTCTCTTCGGTCTTCTTCCCGGCTCTCCGCGCAACTCTGACATCGCAACATCGGCGCGTCCGATGGATGACCGCTCGGACAGATCTCCGGCGATGACCAAGCGCGAGCCTCTGCGGGCAGTCTCGATTGCCGATCGCAAGGAGAGTGCCGGCAACCACGCTTCCATCGACAATGGATTGCCGGCGCCGCAGTTTTTTGCCCTGCCGGCAAATGTCTATGCTTCCGCCAAGGCTCCAGGCCATAAGAATGCTTGGTTTGCTGCGGATGATTGGCCGGGTGCCCTGCCCCGCGCACCGCCGGTCTCGGCCTGATCGATATATTCGCCTCACGGCATGAAATTTGACGGCCATGCTGACCGCCGATCGGTCCGGGCCAAACAGGATCTGAACAATGAGAAATTCTCCGTGGTTGGTGGGAAGCTATGCTCTCATCATCATCATCGGCATTCTGGTGGCGCTGCCGAATGTCATTCCGCAGTCCACGCTGGACCGCATGCCGTCCTGGCTTCCACATAGCCGCGTATCGCTCGGTCTCGACCTTCGCGGCGGCTCGCATCTGGTGCTCGAAGTCGATCGTGCCGATCTGATCAACGAGCGCCTTCAGAGCCTGACGCAGGATGCTCGTCGCGTGCTGCGCGACAAGAACATCAACACCTCGGCCATCCGCCGCGCAGGTGACGCGATCCTGGTGACGCTGCGCGATCCTGCCCAGCGTGCTCAGGCCGTCACAGAACTGCAGACGCTTTCGAACCCGGTCGGTCTCGGCTCGGTCGGCAGCTCCGATCTTGCGATCACCACGCCGAGCGATAATTCGATCTCGATCGCCCAGACCGAAGCGGGCATCAACGCCCATATCGCCGGTGCCGTCGAGCAGAGCCTTGAAATCATCCGCCAGCGTGTCGACCAGGTCGGCGTTGCCGAACCGACGATCCAGCGCGTCGGCGCCGACCGCGTCCTCGTCCAGCTTCCGGGCGAACAGGATCCGTCGCGCCTGCGTCAGCTTCTCGGCTCGACCGCCAAGATGAGCTTCCACCTGCTCGGCAATCCGGGCGAGCCCGGCGTCACCATGCTGTCGGACGAGCGCGGCCAGCAATATCCGGTTCTCGATCGTGTCGAACTCTCCGGCGACCGTCTGACGGATGCGCGCGCGGCCTTCGAACAGCAGACGCAGCAGCCGATCGTCACCTTCCGCTTCGACAGTGCAGGCGCAACCCGTTTTGCCCAGATCACCCAGCAGAATGTCGGCCGTCCCTTCGCCATCGTTCTCGACAACAAGGTTCTGAGCGCACCGACCATCCAGACGCCGATCACCGGCGGCTCCGGTCAGATCTCCGGCAGCTTCACGCCGCAGGAAACCACGACGCTTGCAGCGCTGTTGCGTGCCGGCTCGCTTCCTGCCAAGCTGACCGTCATCGAAGAACGCACCGTCGGTGCCGACCTCGGCGCAGACGCGATCGAAATGGGCATCTTCACCGGCTTCATCGGCTTCGTGCTGGTCGTCGGCTTCATGTTCTTCCTCTATGGCTTCTGGGGCATTCTCGCCAACACGGCGCTGCTCATCAACGTCATCCTCACCTTCGCAGGCCTGACGCTGATCGGATCGACCCTGACACTGCCCGGCATCGCCGGTGTCGTGCTCGGCATCGGTCTCGCGGTTGACGCCAACGTTCTCATCAACGAGCGCATCAAGGAAGAAACCCGCAAGGGCAAGAGCGCCTTTGCCGCCATCGACGCCGGTTTTGCCCGCGCTTACTCGACCATCGTCGACTCCAACGTCACCGCTCTTATCGCAACAGTGCTTCTCTTCTGGTTCGGTTCCGGCCCGGTCCGCGGCTTTGCCGTCACCATGGGTCTCGGCATTATGATCTCGATGTTCACCGCCGTTTCGGTCGTGCGCGTCGCCATGATCGCGATTACCGCCCGCCGCAAGCTGAAGAAGATCGAGATCAAGCCGCTTCTGCCGATCAATCTGGTTCCGGATGGCACGCAGATCCGCTTCATGCGCGGCCGTTATATCGGCATCGGCATCTCGATCGTCCTGTCGATTGCCTCCGTATTCCTGTTCTTCAAGCCAGGCCTGAACTACGGCGTCGACTTCCGCGGCGGTATCCAGATGGAAGTCGTAACCCAGAAGGAAGCCGATCTCGCGGCCTTCCGTTCGGGTCTGAGCGAACTCGGCTTCGGCGAAGTCGGCCTGCAGGAATTCGGTGCAAACAACCGCGTTCTCGTGCGTGTCGAACGTCAGGAAGGCGGCGAAGAGGCGCAGACCGTTGCCGTCGAGGCGCTCAAGGCGGAAGTCGTCAAGATCGATCCGACTGCCAAGGTGGAACGTACCGAAGTCGTCGGCCCGAAGGTTTCGGGCGAGCTTGCCGTCGCAGGCTTCCTGTCACTCTTCCTCGCCTCGATCGCGATGATGATCTATATCTGGGTGCGATTCGAATGGCCGTTCGCGGTCGGCGCGATCGTCACCCTGATCCTCGACATCACCAAAACGGTCGGCTTCTTCGCCATCACCGGACTGGACTTCAACCTCACCGCCATCGCCGCCGTGCTGACGCTTGTCGGTTACTCGGTCAACGACAAGGTCGTGGTCTATGACCGCATGCGCGAAAACATGCGTATCTACAAGAAGATGCCGCTGCGTGACCTGATCGACCTGTCGATCAACGAAACGCTGGCACGAAGCCTCTATACGTCCGCGACCGCCTTCCTGTGCATGTTGCCCATGGCAATCTGGGGCGGCAGTGCCGTGTCGAGCTTCGCCATCCCGATGGTCTTCGGCATTGCCGTCGCAGCGCTCTCGTCGGTCTTCATCGCAGCACCGATCCTGCTCTTCCTCGGCGACTGGCGCACCCGTCACCGCGCGCAGAAGCCCGCAGAAGAGGTCGCGGAAGATACCAAGGGCATCAGCAAGGCCTGATCCGGACATATTAAGACAGGCGAAGGGGCGGAACGAATTCCGCCCCTTTTGCTTTTTGGCCTTTCGCCGCAATCGCCAAGGCAGCACATCATGCCGCCCTGACGGCTATCTCACTGGGATTGCTGAATATATGACCGAAGGTCAGGTATCGTGACCGATAGCCTTCGATGGAACCTTGATCCCTCGACATCCATTATCCGCGATAAATTCGCTGCTGGGAGGATCAAGGCATGGAGAATATCACCAAGGAGGATGGCGAGGAGCGCCATGAGCTGAAGCGGGTGATGGGACCCGGCCTGCTGCTCCTTTTCATTGTCGGCGACATTCTGGGTACCGGCATCTATGCGCTGACCGGACAGGTGGCCGCGGAAGTCGGAGGCGTCGTCTGGCTTCCATTCCTGATCGCCTTCATCGTCGCGCTGCTGACGGCCTGCAGCTATCTCGAACTGGTCACCAAATATCCGCAGGCCGCCGGTGCGGCTCTCTATACGCACAAGGCCTTCGGCATCCACTTCGTGACATTCCTGGTCGCCTTCGCCGTCATGTCTTCCGGCATCACCTCGGCCGCTACCGCGTCACGCGCCTTCGCCGCCAATTTCTCGACCTCCATCGGCCTGGATCTCGGAGCATTCGGCGTGCCGCTGATCGCCGTGGGCTTTATCGCGCTCGTTGCCGCGATCAATTTCCGTGGCGTCGGCGAAAGTGTCAAACTGAACGTGCTCCTGACCGTCGTCGAACTGACCGGCCTGCTGATGATCATCGGCATCGGTCTGTGGGCGATTGCCGGTGGCCAGGGCGACGTGTCGCGCGCCTGGACCTTCGAGGCACCCGAAGGCGGTGGCGCGTTCTGGCCGGTCGTGGCTGCGACTACCCTCGCCTTCTTCGCTATGGTCGGCTTCGAGGATTCGGTCAACATGGCCGAGGAATGCAAGAAGCCCAGCAAGATATTTCCAAAGGTCCTGCTTGGCGGACTGGCAATTACCGGGATCATCTACGTTCTCGTGGCGATTTCCGCCATCACGCTGGTACCGGCAGCCGAACTCGGCGAGGGTGAGACCCCGCTCCTGAAAGTCATTCAGGCGGGTGCGCCGGGCTTTCCGATCGGCGTCTT
Organism: Neorhizobium sp. UBA7851; assembly: GCA_002500765.1. Classification (GTDB taxonomy): domain Bacteria; phylum Pseudomonadota; class Alphaproteobacteria; order Rhizobiales; family Rhizobiaceae; genus Neorhizobium. Next base: position 6,074 of record DLSX01000209.1, on the reverse strand, counting down.
CGCCATCATCACCATGTTTGCCGTCGCGAACTCTGCGCTGATCAACATGATGATGGCGAGCCGCCTGCTCTACGGCATGAGCCGCGAAGGCGTCCTTCCCGCCTCGCTCGGCAAGGTTCATGCGGGACGCCGGACGCCTTATGTCGCGATCATCTTCACCTCGCTGCTGGCGGTGGCGCTGATCCTGTTTGCCGGCGGCGTGAAGGAACTCGGCGGTACGACGGCACTGCTGCTGCTCTGCGTCTTCGCGATCGTCAATGTCGCCGTTCTCGTCCTCAGGAAGGATACGGTCAGCCACAAGCATTTTCGCACGCCGACCATCCTGCCAGTGCTCGGCGCTGTCACCTGCGCCTTTCTGGCAGGCCCCTGGACCGGCCGCGATCCGATTCAGTATGTGATCGCAGGCTGCCTTCTCGTTCTGGGAACAGTACTCTGGTTCGCCACGGTGCAAGTCATGCGCACGGCGAACCAGTCGACGTAAGCCGGATTACCTTAGCCGAAATGACAGACGGCCGTCGCTCGCCACATGCGGGGCGACGGCCGTGTAGTCGCTCATACGATACTGACCGCCTCCGACCGGATGGCTGTGGGTTGCCGTGATCACCATGACCTCTGCCCCAGCCGCCTCGCCCGCCTGAATGCCCGCCGGCACGTCCTCGAATACAAGTACGTCGCTCGGGCTGAAACCGAGCCGTTCGGCACCGAGACGATAGCCCTGCGGGTTAGGCTTGCCGATGGTGACATCTTCCGCAGTGACGAGATATTTCGGCACCGGGATACCCGCAGCCGCGAGCCTTGCCTTGGCCAGTTCCAGCGGCGACGACGTGACGATCGCCCAGCGTTCGACCGGCAGCTGCTTCAGGAACTCGGCAGCGCCGCCAAGCGGTACGACGCCTTCCACATCATCGATTTCTCCCTGAAGTATCTTTTCCGCCTCGACGATCGGATCGACGCCCGGAAGGTTCAGATCGGTGATCGTATCGATGCCGCGACGGCCATGCATGGTCGGCAGGAATTTTTCCACATCCAGTCCCATTCCCTCTGCCCATTTGCCCCAGACCCGCTCTGCGGCCGCCGTCGAACTCAGGATCGTGCCATCCATGTCGAAGAGGAAGGCGGCATAGTCGCGCGACGGCAGGACGGTCTTGGCGGAAGCGGCAGAAGACAAGGGAATTCCTCTCTAGATGAGTGGCAAATGGCGGGAATTCCATGACTATCTTGCAAGTGTCGCAGGCGCAAATATTCCCGTGAATTTTTCATCCATCCGGGTAAGTTTGCCGCGGGATATTTTAGGGAGGATCATTTGCCATACCCATCCGTAAGCCATGCCGATCTGAAAGACCGCGGCATCCTGATCACCGGCGGCGGCTCGGGGATCGGCGCCGCACTCGTCGAAGGTTTTGTGAAACAAGGCGCCAAAGTCGCCTTCATCGACATCGCGGAGGAACCGAGCCTGGCGCTGGTCGAGCAACTGGCGAAGGACGCGACCCACAAGCCGCTGTTCGTCCGTGCGGATCTCTCAAGTGTGGAGGACGCCCAGGCGGCGGTCCGCGAGGCAGCAGAGCGTCTCGGTTCACTGTCGGTGCTGGTCAACAATGCCGGATGGGATGACAGGCGCAGTCTTGAGGATATTACCGAAGACTATTGGGACAAAAGCCAGGCGATCAACCTGAAGCAGATGTTCTTCGTGTCGCAGGCAGCCGTGCCGTTCATCCGAGAGATCGGCGGCGGTGCGATCGTCAATTTCTCGTCGATTTCCTACCTGCTCAACACGGGCAACATGCCGGCCTATACGACCGCCAAGGCCGCCATCATCGGGCTGACCAAGAGCCTTGCCGGAAAGCTCGGTCCCGAAGGGATCCGCGTCAACGCGATCCTGCCCGGAATGATCATCACCGAAAGACAGAAACGCCTGTGGCTGACGGAGGAAAGCATCGCCGCGATGCTCGGCCGGCAATGCATGAAACGAACCCTTGACGGCACTGATCTGGTCGGCCCCTGCCTTTTCCTGGCGTCAGATGCGTCCGCCGCCATGACCGCGCAAACGCTGGTCATCGACGGCGGAATGCTCTGACATGGAATGCCGCGCGGACGGAGAGAGATGCCCGCGCGGCCGTGCTGCCTACTCTGCCGGGGAGAGAGCGGGCGCAACCTCGGTATTATGGTGGCGCAGCGGACGGTTACCCGTCATGGCGCGCGCCAGCATGTAGAAGACCGGCGTCATGAAGATGCCGAAGAAGGTGACGCCGATCATGCCGGAGAAGACGGCCACACCCATGGCGGCACGCATTTCCGCACCGGCACCGGTCGAGATCACCAGCGGCACCACGCCCATGATGAACGCCATCGACGTCATCAGGATCGGGCGAAGGCGCAACCGGCTTGCCTCGACCGCAGCCTCGAAGGGCTTGCGTCCGGCAAGTTCGAGTTCGCGGGCAAACTCGACGATCAGGATCGCGTTTTTCGCCGATAGCCCCACCAACACCACCAGTCCTATCTGGGTGAAGATGTTGTTGTCGCCGCCGGTCAGCCACACGCCTGTCAGCGCTGCCAGTACACCCATCGGCACGATCATGATGATCGCGATCGGCAGTGTCAGGCTCTCGTACTGGGCAGCCAGCACGAGATAGACGAGCAGCAGTGCCAGCGGAAAGACGATGAGGCTCGAATTGCCGGCAAGGATCTGCTGATAGGTCAGGTCCGTCCATTCGAAGTCGATACCCGAGGGCAAGGTTTCCGCCAGGATCTTGGTGATCGCAGCCTCCGCCTGCCCCGACGAATAACCCGGTGCCGGAGCGCCGTTGATATCGGACGACAGGAAGCCGTTGTAACGGGTCGTCCGTTCAGGACCAGCCGATGCATCGACCTTCAGCAGGGCCGAGAGCGGGATCATCTCGCCGGACTGGGAACGGACCTTCAGCTGGCCGATATCCTCGGCCTTGGCGCGATATTGCGCATCCGCCTGGACACGGACGCTGTAGGTGCGGCCGAAGGCGTTGAAGTCGTTCACATAGAGCGAACCGAGATAGATCTGCAGTGTCTCGAACACATCCTGAACGGAGACACCCAGCTGTTCCGCACGGGCACGATCAAGGTCGGCATAAAGCTGCGGCACGTTGATCTGGAAGCTCGAGAACACGCCCGTCAGTTCCGGTGCGGCCATGGCCTTTGCCATCACGGCCTTGGTTGCCTCGTCGAGAGCCTCGTAACCGTAGCCGGCGCGATCCTCGATCTGCAGCTTGAAGCCGCCCGTCGTGCCGAGGCCGTTGACCGGCGGCGGCGGGAACATGGCGATGAACGCATCCTGGATACCGGCATATTTCTGGTTCAGCGCCATGGCGATAGCGCCACCGGAAAGCTCCGGCGTCTTGCGCTTGTCGAAATCGTCAAGCACGGCGAACACGATGCCCGAGTTGGAGCCGATGGTGAAACCGTTGATCGACAGGCCCGGGAAGGCGATCGCATGTTCGACGCCCGGCTGTTCCATGGCGATATCGCTCATCCGCTTGATCACGTCTTCCGTTCGGTCGAGGGTCGCACCGTCTGGAAGCTGGGCAAAGCCGATCAGATACTGCTTGTCTTGCGCCGGTACGAAACCGCCGGGAACGGCGGAAAACATGCCGTAGGTCGCACCGACCAGAGCCAGGTAGATCACCATGACGATGCTCTTGCGCGACAGAAGCCCGCCGACCGAGCGGCCATAACCATTGGCTGCCTTACCGAAACCCCGGTTGAAGCCACGGAAGAACCAGCCGAAGACCTTGTCCATGCCACGCGTCAGCCAGTCCTTCGGCGCATGGTGATCCTTCAGGAGAAGAGCCGCAAGAGCCGGAGACAGGGTGAGCGAGTTGATCGCGGAAATAACCGTAGAGATGGCGATCGTCAGGGCGAACTGGCGATAGAACTGACCCGAAAGGCCGGTAATGAAGGCGAGCGGAACGAAGACCGCGACCAGAACCAGCGCGATCGCGATGATCGGACCGGACACTTCGCTCATCGCCTTGTAAGTCGCCTCACGGGGACTTAGGCCGTTCTCGATGTTTCGCTCGACGTTTTCGACGACCACGATCGCGTCGTCGACGACGATACCGATCGCCAGCACCAGCCCGAACAGGGTCAGCGCGTTGATCGAGAAGCCGAAGGCATACATGACCGCAAACGTACCGATGACAGAGACCGGAACCGCGATCAGCGGAATGATCGAGGCGCGCCAGGTCTGCAGGAAGATGATGACGACGAGAACAACCAGCGCCACGGCTTCCAGAAGCGTGTCGATGACCTTTTCGATCGACGAGCGCACGAACTTGGTCGTGTCATAGACGATCTCGTATTTCACGCCTTCGGGCATCGCCTTCTGCAGTTCGTCCATGGTGGAGCGAACCTGGTCGGCGATTTCGATGGCGTTCGAACCCGGTGCCTGCAGGACCGGAATGGCCACGGCCGGCTGGCCGTCGAGAAGCGACCGTAGCGAATAATCGGCAGCGCCGAGTTCGATACGGGCAACGTCGCGAAGACGCGTGATCTCACCGTTCGAACCGGTCTTGACGATGATGTTGCCGAACTGTTCCGGCGTCGTCAGGCGGCCCTGCGCGTTGACGTTCAACTGCAGGTCGACACCCTTGAGCGACGGCGATGCGCCGATCGTGCCTGCCGCAGCCTGCACGTTCTGCCCGCGGATTGCTTCGGTGATATCGCTCGCGGCGAGCGAAAGCGCTGCGGCCTTCTGCGGATCGATCCAGATGCGCATCGAATAGTCGCCGGCGCCAAAAATCTGCACCTGGCCGACACCTTCAATGCGGGCCAGACGATCCTTGATGTTGAGCGTCGCGTAATTGCGCAGATAGGTCAGGTCATAGCGATCGGAATCGGAAACCAGATTGACCACCATGATGAAGTCGGGCGAGCTTTTCACGGTCGTGATGCCAAGCGCACGCACTTCGGTCGGCAGGCGCGGTTCCGCCTGGCTGACGCGGTTCTGCACCAGCTGCTGCGCCTTGTCGGGGTCGGTGCCGAGCTTGAACGTGACCGTCAGCGTCATGACGCCGTCGGATGTTGCCTGGCTGGACATGTAGAGCATGTCCTCGACGCCGTTGATCTGTTCTTCGAGCGGTGTCGCGACGGTTTCGGCGATGACCTTAGGGTTCGCACCCGGATAGGTCGCTTTCACCACCACGGATGGCGGCACGACATTCGGATATTCCGAAATCGGCAACGCGCGCAGACCGAGAAGGCCGGCAACCACGATGAGAATGGACAGGACCCCGGCAAACACCGGTCTGTCGATAAAGAAGCGGGATATGTTCATCTTGAAAGCCCTCTCTCCTGGGCGACGTTCAGGGCATAGGCTGCCCCTGCGCCCGCAGCACATTGCCGCGGGCGATCGATTGGTTCAGTTTTGGAAGGGCCGGTCGGCCGGCCCGGTTGTTACTTCGAGGCGAGTTTCGCTTCGTCCTGCGGCTCGACCGTTGCGCCGGGGCGCACGCGCTGCAATCCATTGACGATGATGCGGTCGCCGGCATTCAGACCTTTTTCAACGATCCTCATGCCATCGATGGCCTCACCCAGTTCGACCGGGCGGTAGGCGACGGTGTTCTTGCCGTCGACCACGAGGACGAATTTCTTGTCCTGGTCATTGCCGAGTGCCTTTTCGCTGACGAGAACGCGATCCATCGGCGCAGGTTCGCCCATGCGCACCCGCACGAACTGGCCGGGGATCAAACGCCCACCCGGATTACCGAACACCGCCCTCACCCGGATCGTGCCGGTGCCGGCCGCGACCTGGTTGTCGATGAGTTGCAGATGTCCCTTGATCGGTTCAGCGCCCGGTGCGAGCGTTGCGATCTCGACCGGCACCTGCTCGATCGCCGGCTGGCCGTCGACCAGCGGAAGTTCCGCCAGCGTACGGGTGATCAGCTGTTCGTCGGCATCGAAGCTCGCATAGATCGGATCGGCCGAAACCAGCGTCGTCAGCGGCGCAGAGGTCGAGCCGCCGGCAACCAGATTGCCGACAGTGACCTCGATTTTGCCGACGCGTCCGGCAATCGGAGCCTTGATCTCGGTATAGCCGAGATTGA
>DLSX01000096.1 GCA_002500765.1 Neorhizobium sp. UBA7851 | reverse complement strand
ATTGCCCGTCGTGGCGCTGACCGAAAGATAGCCGCAACCGGCAGTGCGGGCGATGTCGCGGGCGCGGGCGACGAGGTGCTGACCGATGCCGTGGCCACGCTGTCCGTCGCGCACGAAGAGATGATGCAGGTCCATGCCGCGCGCGCCTTCCTGGGCGCGGTAGAGCGGCACGAGGATGGCGTAGCCGATCAGCTCCGAACCGGTATCGGCCACCAGCACGGTGATCCAGGGCTTGTCGCCGAAAAGGTCGCGTTCAAGGATGTCCGGCGTCATTGCCGAGGCGTCGTGGTGATGCGCTGCAAGCGCGGCGATCATCTCGTTGAGCTCCGGCAGGTCGTGACGCTTGGCGTGGCGGATCGTCAACACGGCGGGGCGGGGGAGGGATATTTCTGAATCTTCGGTCATTTTCGGCATCCTTTGGTCTTGTGGTGCCGTCAGGTGCCGTCTGAAACAACAAAGCCGCCTGACGGCGGCTTGTTGACATGATGATCTGTCGAGCCGCCCTTTACAGGTAGGCCCAAAAATATACTGCGGCGGTGGTTGTGCGCATATCGATCATGGCGCGTTTCATGCGCCTGTCTCGAGAGCTTGTCAAGCGCATTGCTTATGCCGGTCGTCGACTTCACCCGTCCTGAGATAAATTTGGAAAGGACTGGGGGCGGTCTATGGCGAAGGGGCATTTGCTGAAGAGGGCGCGTCTTGACGTGCGAGATAAGGTCTTTCGATCCCAGGCTGCCGCCTTAATGTTCCCCGTCGCAAAGCCCGTGGTCGGAGAGCGAGCGGATGACGTAGCAGTCCTCGATCGCGTGGTCGCCGTTGCAGTGAGAGACGATGCGCTCCAGTTCCTGTTCGAGCTTTTTCAGCTTTTCGATCTTTTCCCTTACGCTCACCAGATGGTCTCCCGCGATCCGGTCGACATCGCCGCAGGGCTGGTGCGGGTGCTGGCTGAGCGCGATCAGTTCGCGGATGGCGGAAATGTCGAGCCCCAGGTCCCGCGCATGGCGAATGAACGCCAATCGTTCCAGGTCCTGCCGCTCGTAACGTCTCTGATTGCCCTCGGAGCGTTCCGCGGCCGCAAGCAGGCCCATCTGCTCATAATAGCGTATGGTCGGAACCTTCACGCCCGTCCGTTTTGAAAGATCGCCGATCGACAGCATGACACGCTCCAAACCTATAGTCTCTGGAGATACATAATTGGCGATCCTCCACTATTCAAGCCTGACGGTTCGCGTTCCGCAACACCGTGGCTGAAAGCTCGGCCGTCAAAGCTGTGTTGTCTCGTCTTTTGCGTCTGCAGCGACAGTGTCCGTGGCTGCTGGAACATTGATGGTGATCGCGATGGTCTGCTGCTCTTCGTTCACGCCCATGGCTTCGAGAATGGCCTCGCCGATTTCCTTCTCCAACGCCTCGCGATCTTCGGGCGACATCGCATTGACGTCATCCTCGGTCAGGTCGTGATCTTTCAGATACTGATCGCGGATCCGCTCGGCGAGTGTCTTGTCGGCAAGTTCCAGGAACTGCTTTTCATATATGCTCAATGAATCTTCCGAGGTGCTCTCCGTGCTGGCTTCTGCCTCGGGGCGCTCCGGAACCAGAAACATGCTGGCCAGTTTGGCGCTAAATGACATCTCACTATCCGCCGCCGCTTCGCGCTGGCCAGTATTGCCATTCTCCCGCGGCTGGTTTTCATTCAGGACGAACATCTCCGTGCTGCGGTTGGCGCCTTTCTCTGTCGGGCTTGAATAGGGGGAATTGGAATTCAAAGTGACGAACATGGCTATCTCCTCATTTTTCTGACACATGCTTACAAAGCGGACCTTGCTCGGAGCTAGATGAGGCTGCGATGGAGAGATATGGTTCACGCATTGCATTCGCCAAAAATCAATATAGTATACCCTCCTATGCTATATTGAGGAGCGAAACGTGTCTCACACCGTTAGGGACAAGGCAAAGCTTCTGGCGCGCGTGCGTCGGATGAAGGGGCAGATGGAAGCGGTCGAGCGAGCGCTCGAGGCAGAGGCGCCCTGCGGCGATGTCCTGCAGCAGCTTGCGTCGATACGCGGCGCGCTGGCCGGGCTGACCGGCGAAGTTATCGAGGGGCATCTGCATGAGCATGTTGTCCATGCCGAAGGCGATGCCGAGCGGGAGAAGGCCGCCACCGAGCTGGCGGATATCTTGCGGACCTACATCCGCTGAAGCCGCGATGACGCTGTCGCGCGACGTTTGAAGGCGGCTTCGGCCGGTTTGTATCTGTAAATGGAGCCTGTCATGGCAAACGGTATCGATGGTCTGAAACATGACCATGTTTTTCTCGGCGCGGATCACGAGCGCAACGAGAGAAAAGTGTGGCTGGTCATTGTGTTGACCGCGACGATGATGGTGGCGGAAATCGTCGCCGGGTCGGTCTTCGGCTCCATGGCGCTGACGGCGGACGGCTGGCACATGTCCACCCATGCCGGCGCCATGCTGATATCGGCGCTCGCCTATATGTATGCACGGCGCAACGCCAAGAACCCGCGTTATTCCTTCGGCACCGGCAAGCTGGGCGATCTCGCCGGTTTTGCCAGCGCCGTGGTGCTGGCGCTCGTGGCGCTGTTCATCGCCTGGGAGAGCTTCGTGCGCCTGGCAAACCCGGTCGCGATCGATTTCGATCAGGCGATCCTCGTTGCCGTCATCGGTCTTGCCGTCAACCTGCTCAGCGCCTGGCTGCTGCGTGACGACCATGCCCACCATCATGGCGGCCATCACGGTCACCATGGGCATCATGGCAGCCACGCTCACGCCGGTCATCACGGCGACCACGCCCATTCCGGCAGTCATTCGCATTCGGGCGGCGGAGACAACAATCTTCGTGCGGCCTATCTCCATGTTCTCGCCGATGCGCTGACCTCTGTGCTTGCCATTGCTGCGCTCATTCTTGGTCGGCTCTACGGCTGGAGCGCGCTCGACCCGATCATGGGCATCGTCGGAGGCGTTGTTATCGCCCGCTGGTCATGGGGGCTGGTCCGCTCCACGTCGCGCGTTCTGCTCGATGCGCAGCCGGATGACGGCGCTCTGGCCGGCAGGATCCGCAAGGTCATCGAAACCTCTGACGATACGGTCATGGATCTGCATGTCTGGCAGCTCGGGCCGGGACATAATGCGGCGATCGTTTCGGTCGCGACGACTGTCCCGAGGGCGCCTTCGTCCTACAAGGAAAAGCTCAAGGCGATCCCCGGCCTGTCGCATGTGACGGTGGAAGTGACGGCGCTCGGCTGACCGCTGCGGCCCGGATGGTTCAGCCGAGCCGGCCTCCGGCTCAAACGGAAAAGACCCGAAAGCCGCAACCGGTTTTCGGGTCTTTGTCTTTCAGGCCTGCGATTTTAATCAGGCGAATTCCTGGTAAAGGTTCTGGACCCATGCTTGTGGTGCGGCGGCCGCGCCCAGGTTGGGGGCGACATCTTCCGCGCCCATCGTCCACAGGGCGCTTGCAAGAGAATTGGAAAGCTGCGTACTGCTGCCTGTCAGTGCATCGGCAAAACGCATTGCCGAGACGGTCGTGATCTGAGGCGCTTCCTCTTGGGCGCGCTCCACCTCAACGGTCCTGTTCGGATATTGATAGCCACTCAGGCCGCTATCGATCTTCATCGCTTTGGTCCACGTCCAGTTCGTTAACGAATGGTTAATGCTGGAACCTTGCGCGAAGCTTGCGTCGGGCTTGCTGTGCGGCTTGAGGGGGCTTGACAGGCAGCAATGTGCTTATTCGCCGCTGCACAAAAAATCCTGTAAAAGCGGGAACTTATGCCGCTGTCGGTTTGTTTTTCCGACGGTGAGGGAAAGCTGAAATTGTATCTGGAAACACAAGACACGGCGCGTAGCGGATATGGCTCATGTCGCCGTATTTTCCTCCGGATCCGTCGTCGACAGTGCCTCTGGAAGAATCGGATAGGGCTTGTAATCGTCCCCGAAATTGCTTCGGGCCAACCGAAAGGCTGGCCCGCTTGTCATTCGTATGGGTAACGGAATTGCGCCGAAGCGCGCCTTATATCTTGCCGGCAACCTTGATCGCGAATGCATATTCAAACGCGATCTCTTCCAGCCTCTGGAATCGCCCCGACTTGCCGCCATGGCCGGCGGCCATATTGGTCTTGAGCAGGATTGGTGCCGTGCCGGTCGTATGCTCGCGCAGCTTCGCCACCCACTTGGTCGGCTCCCAATAGGTCACGCGCGGATCGGTGAGGCCCGAAATCGCCAGGATCGGAGGATAGGCGCGACCGGTGACATTGTCGTAAGGCGAGTAGGCCTCGATCCAGCGATATTCCTCTTCGGACTCGATCGGGTTGCCCCATTCCGGCCATTCCGGCGGGGTGAGTGGCAGCGTGTCGTCCAGCATCGTGTTCAACACATCGACAAACGGCACGGCGGCGATGATGCCGGCAAACTTTTCCGGTGCCATATTGGCGACCGCGCCCATCAGCATGCCGCCGGCAGAGCCGCCCTCGGCGATGATCCGGTCATAGGACGTAAAGCCGGTCGCAACCAGATGATCGGCGGCGGCGATGAAGTCCTTGAAAGTGTTCTGCTTGTTTTCCATCTTGCCGTTTTCGTACCAGGCAAAACCCTTGTCCTTGCCGCCGCGGATATGGGCAATGGCATAGACAATGCCGCGATCGGCAAGCGACAGCGCATTGGTCGAGAACGAGGCGGGAATGGTGATTCCATAGGCGCCATAACCATAGAGAAGGCAGGGCGAGGAACCGTCGAGCGGTGTATCCTTGCGGTAGAGCAGCGAGACCGGCACCAGTTCGCCGTCATGCGCCGGCGCCATCACCCGGCGGGTGACGTAATCGTCCGGATTGTGCCCCGACGGCACTTCCTGGGTCTTCAACAGAACCCGTTCGCGCGTCACCATGTCGTAGTCGAACAGTTGCGACGGCGTCGTCATCGACGAATAGGAAAAGCGGATCATGTCGGTGTCGTATTCGGCGGCACCCGAAAGGCCCAGCGAATAGGCCTCCTCGTCGAAGGCGATCGCATGTTCCTCACCGGATCTGCGGTCGCGGATGACGATCTGCGGCAGACCGTCCTTGCGCTGCAGCCAGATCAGATGACGCGCATAGGCCATGTGCGAGATGATCAGCCGGCCCGGCTCATGCGGCACGACTGGCTTCCAGTTCTCCTTGCCGGGCGCCGAGATAGGTGCCTCGACGATCTTGAAATCCTTGGCGTCGCCGTCGTTCGTCAGAATGTAGAAGACATCGCCGCCCTCGGTCATCGAATATTCGATGCCTTCCTCGCGCTCAGCCACCAGCTTCGGCTCGGCCAGAAGATCGGAGGTCGGGATCAGCCGGTATTCGGAGGTCTCGTGGTCATGGATGTCGATATAGATGAAATCGTCGAGCAGCGAGCCGCCGACGCCCATGAAGAAGCCGGGATCGGTCTCCTCGAAAACGAGGCGATCTTCGGATTGCTTCTGCCCGACGATGTGATGGAAAACCTTCGAGGGGCGATGGTTCTCGTCCTGCAGCGTGTAGAAGAAGCTCCGGCCGTCCGGTGCCCACACGCCGTCGCCGGCGGTATTCTCGATCACATCGGCAAGGTCTTCGCCGGTTTCCAGGTTGCGGATGCGCAGCGTAAAGTATTCCGAACCCTTGTCGTCATAACCCCAGATGCCATGGCTATGATCGGTCGAGTGGTCCATGCCGGCGAGGCGGAAATAATCCTTGCCTGCCGCTTCCTTGTCGCCGTCGAAAAGCGTGTGCTTTTCACCACCGTCGCGCGGCGTGCGGAAATAATGCGGCTGCTCGCCGCCGGTGACGAACAGCGAGCCGTAGGCGTAAGGCCCGTCCTTCACCGGCACCGATGAATCGTCTTCCTTGATGCGCCCGCGCATTTCGGCAAACAGTGTCTTCTGCAGCTCGGCCGTGTCGCCCAGCGCCGCTTCCATATAGGCGTTTTCCGCCTCCAGATGCTTTCGGATCTCCGGATCGAGGATAGACGGATCCTTGAACATCGCCTGCCAGTTATCGGCGCGCAGCCAGGCATAATCATCCGAGCGGGTAATGTCGTGGCGCGTATCGCTGACCGGCTTCTTGGCCGCAACGGGGGCTGCAGGAAGATTGTCGAAAATGGATTTGGGGGAGGTGGCCAAGGAAGCACTCCGGTATGAAAAGGAAGGAGTGCCAGAGATAGGTTGCGGCGCGCCATGAGGCAAGCCGCGAGGTGACGCGTGATTACTTCTTCTTGGCGTCTCGCGCCTTGCGGATCGGCGCAAGATCACGCTCGTTCTGCCACCAGACAGCGGCGGCGACAACTGCCAAGCCAACAAAGGGCATCAGGATCAGGATTGCTTGCTCTAGAGTCATTTGTTGAGCCTCCTTAGAACCGCACTCCCTACGAAATGTAGTGCCCATCCGGACAAATAAGCAAATCACCATCGTTCCACCGACGGATACCAAATTGCCCGATACCGCAGCAGGCTCATACATTGCTCGAATGATTGGAGTGAAAACGCCAATCAGCACAACTCCGATCCCGATATTGTTCAGAAACGTCGCGCGAAGCTTGATCTGCTCCTTCCTCGCATCGGAAAGCGCCTGTTCCACCATCCGTCACCCCACTCACCACCTCGTCTGTTCACATCAATGTATTTCGCCCTGCGGTTGGTGGTCAATCGAATGCACGTCTCCTAGTTTCCGCGCCATCCAAGTCGATATGAGTAGGGATCACATGAAGAAACAGCTGTCGGTGATGGCTCTTGTCCTGTTGTCCGCGTCTGCGGCTCACGCGCTTGATGCGCGCGTGACAAGGCAGTTGAATGCCCTCGACCCCGAAGAGCGCCGCGAGCAGCGTTGCGACATGGAGGCGATGGACCAGATTCGCAAGACCGGCGAATTCCGCCCCGACAAGGTCATCGCCTACACCTTTTCCGATACGGTCGAGGACGGGAACAAGTTGAAGGCGCCGGGCGCGGTCTTCCGTAGCGCCGGTGACTGGTACCGGCTCAAGTTCAAATGCGAGACCGGCGAGGGGGGGCTGAAGATCATGTCCTTCGACTACACGATCGGCTCCAAGGTCGCCCGCGATCTCTGGGACAAATACTACCTTTACGACTGAGCCTTGACCGTCCGGTCGAGCGCGAAATCCTCGAACCAGCCCTGTTTCTCGCCCGAAATCATCGCCGCGATCATGCGGGAGGCGAGATAGGAGAAGGTAATGCCATTGCCGCCATAACCATAGGCGGCATGGATGTTCGGCGCGCCCGGCACCGGGCCGATCAGCGGCAGGCCATCGGAGGTTTCGCCGAAGGCTCCACACCAGCCATGCGAAATCTCCGTGTTCGCTCGTGGCCAGAGCTGTCCCAGCTTGGTTTTCAACCGCTGCACCTTGTCGGGCAGCATTGCATCGCGCGCTTGCGGGTCGGTGATCTCCTCATCCTCTCCGCCGATGACGATGCGGTTGTCCGCCGTTGTGCGCATGTAGAGATAGGGTTCTGCCGCCTCCCACACGAGCGCGCGTTCCGGCCAAAGATGATCCGGATTCTGCTGCACCGTGGAAATCGCGAAGCTGGACGATATCGTATGGCAGGCCGGCATGACGAAATGCGGCATGACATATCCGGTGGCAAGCACCACATGAGCGGCGTCTATGGCATATGGACCGGAGGTCTCGACCAGAACTCGCCCGCCTTCACTATGGAAATTGACGGCATCGGCATCGATGATCCGTGCGCCATGACCTTTGGCGATCTGCAGCAGCGACCAGCTCAGCATCAGCGGATCGGCCTCCGCCGACCCCGGTGACAGGATCGCCGCCTCTCGATCCAATCCGAAATCCCGGCGAAGCGACGTATACGGCAAAAGCTCGCCCGGAAGCTCCGCGCGGTGGCGCAGCGCCAGTTCCTCACGCAATTCCTTCTCGCCGACATCCTTCGCCGCAATGTAAAGCGTTGGGCGCGGCTTGAATGCGCAGGATATGCCATGTGCCGCCACCAGTTCCGTCAGTCCGGCAACGGCGGCACGGCTTCGGCGATAGACATTTGCCGCCGTTTCGAAACCGTAGAGCTCGGTAAGCTCGCTCAGCGTCGAGTCCGTCTCCCATTGCAGCATGGCGGTGCTCGCCCGCGTGCTGCCGAAACCCGGCTGCTCCCGGTCGACCACCACCACCTGCCGGCCGAGGCGTGACAGATGTTCCGCCATCAGTGACCCGGTAATCCCGCCGCCGATGATGACGACGTCGGCCATGATGCTGTCGGTCAACGCCTCGCGTTCCGGTGACGCCAGCCGATTTCCCCAGGGCGACCGTCCGGTCGACAGGTCGTCATGGTCGGTGCCGTGGAAACTGAGGTCTGAAGAGCTCAACAGGATTTCTCTCGGATGTGCTGTGTGGGGTCAGCCCGGCAGTTTGGGTGTTGCCTTGCGTTCGGGAAACAGTTCGGCAAGCACCGTCATCAGGATCAGCGAAAGCGGCAGGGCCAGCATGGCGCCGACCGCACCCCACATCCAGGTCCAGAACAGGATGGCAAGGAAAACGACGAACGGGTTGATCTCCCACTGGCGGCCCATCACTGCGGGAAAGATCAGGTTCTCCATGACGAGATGCACGGAGAAGAACAGGATGGCCGGCAGTAGCGCCAGAATGATCCCGTCATGGGTGAGGATGCCGGCGATCAGCACCGAGATCGTCATCAGCGTGATGCCGAGGAAGGGGATGAAGCTCGACAGGAACGCAAACATGCCCCACAGCACCGGCATGCTCAGCCCGCACAGCCAGGCGATCAGCGTCATCACGATGCCGAGGCAGAAATAGACCACGCTGGCGGTGGCGAAATAATAGCCCAGAACCTGATCGATCGAGTTCAGCACCCGGATCGTGATCAGCCGCTGGCGGCGGCGCGGAAATGCCATGATGACCGTCCTGCGAAGCCGCAGCCGCCCATAGAGAAACAAAAGCAGCGCGGCGAAGAAGATCATCCCCTGGATGATCGCGGGCGTCAGGCTGGCAGTGACCACACCCAGGATATTGGTGGAATTCTCGAGCAGCTTGTCCATCGACATCGTCCCGGTCTGGAACGTTGCCGGCGAAATGTTCAGCCAGTGCTGCCGTTCCAGCAGGGGCATCAGCCGATCGTAGGAACGCTCGACGAAATTTGGTCCCTCCCGCACCAGCGTCGCGACCGGCTCCGCCAGCGCATTGGCGATCAGGAACAGCACGAGGAAAACCAGCGTCGACAGGATGATGGCGATGCCGAAGCGCGGCACGCCGACACGGCCCAGCTTGTCGGCCACGAGCCCGAGGATCAGGCCCACGACGACCGCCAATGTCACCGGAATGAGAATCAGTGCCATGTAATGCAGGATGGCGAAGAAGATGATTGCAAAAATGCCGATAATCGCCCAAGCCATGGCGACATTGAGCGCATCACGGCCCAGCCTTGCATTCTCCAGCGCGTCCAGATCTTCCTCGTCGGCGACGGCAACCTGCTCGCGCCGATACGATGAGAAATCCACGAGATGTTTCTTCGGCTTGCCACTGCCGCGCGCGCTGATCGTCGTCATCGTTTCCCCTGATATCCCCGAACCTGCCACAGAACGCAAAAGCGGTGCTCCGGTTCCGGGGCACCGCGTGTTTATTAGCTTTTTGGTAAGGTTGGGTTCTAATTTCAGGCCGCAAGCGTCAGGCCGATGCCCCACGGGTCCTTCAACGCATAGCCTTCGGACGTCTTCGTTGTGGCGATCTCCTGGGTTTCCAGTGCCGCAAGCGCCTTGGTCAGGGCTTGGCCGTCGTTGAAGCGCACCGTGTAGTCGGAAAGGCCGGTCATGTTGTTCTGGCGCGCCTGGGCGCCCCGGCTGTTCCAGATATTGGCCGCTATATGATGGTGGTAGCCGCCGGTGGCAAAGAAGCTCGCGCCCGGATAACGCGCCATCACCTTCAGCCCCAGAACATCACGATAAAAGGCGTCGGCCTGCGGAATATCGCCGACCTGAAGATGGATATGGCCAACCGACGCACCCGGCGCCATGCCGTTCCATGCCGTTTGCGGAGCCGTATCGTAAAGTGCCTGCAGGTCCAGCCGCTCGGTTGCCATCTGCACCGTGCCATCGGGGAAATAGGTCCATTCTTCCGGCCTGCGGTCGCGATAGATTTCGATGCCGTTGCCCTCCGGGTCGGACAGATAGAGGGCTTCCGAAACCAGATGATCCGAGGCGCCATCGAGCGTCACACCCTTGTGGGCGGCATTGGCCAACCAGTGGGCAAGTTCCGACCGGTTCGGCATCAGGAAGGCCGTGTGGAACAGACCGGCTGCCTGTCGCGGCGCGCGGGCGACGCCGTTGCCGGTCGTGAGTTGCAACAGCGGTGTACCATGGGCGCCAAGCAACACGCCGCTGGCGCTCTTGTCCATCACCGAAAGGCCGATGATCTCCCTATAGAATTTCGAAACCGTATCGAGGTCGGTAACGACGAGATGCGCGCGGCCGACATGGGCCGGGCGGGTCAGCGCAAAGGCTGCTTCAGAGGAATTGCTCATGGGTATCTCCCGGGCGAAGTTGCAAGGGCCGCAGACATCTGCGGCGGCAAAGCCGCGATGCCGGACTATCGCCCATCGGCATCGTTCACGAAAGTCGAAAAATGAGAGAAGCTTCGTTCGACAAAAGTGGACGATGACCCTTGATGCGAATCAAGGCGACGGGTGTAATCTGGGCAAAAATGCTTGCGGGTCAAAGGAGATGGAAATGTATAAGACGATCCTTGTGGCGGTCGATATTGCCCAGGTGGAAAAAGCCGAACGGATCCTGCAGAAGGCGAACCAGCTCTCCGCCACCGGTGGCCGCATTCTCATGATCAACGTCGTCGAGGAACTGCCGGCCTATGTCGTGTCGGATCTGTCGGTGGATATGCTCGTCGATGCGCGCAAGACGGCGGAAACCGAACTGACAGAGCTGCGCAACAAGGTCGGCGTCAAGGCCGATATCGAGATCCGCCAGGGTGCACCGGCGCGCGAAATCCTTGCCGCTGCCGACGATGCGAAGGCCGACCTCATCATCGTCGCCTCCCATGTTCCCGATCTCAGCAACTACATCATCGGCGCCACCGCCGATCGCGTCGTTCGCCATGCAAAGTGCTCGGTGCTGATCGACCGCTGAAGCCCGTCGCCTTGCCGGCAGGCGAATACTCCGACCTTGACGGATTTAAACGGAATGTGAGGCAGTCGGGCTTGCGCAAGTCTTGCGTTACCCGGCAGCTCCAAGCATTCTGCCGGCGGACGGAGAGTATTCCCTGGCATGAGCGACATCTTCAATTTCGGGCGGCACTACGATCTTCACGAGATCATCGCGGACGGCATCGTCCACGGGGTGGGGATCGTTTTTGCCCTGATCGGCGCCACGACCCTGATCTTTTATGCCACCGTCTGGTCGAGTTACGGTGAACTCGCCGCCGCCTGGATCTACGGGCTTGGCCTGATCCTCTGCCTGTCGGTCTCCTTCACCTACAATATCTGGCCGCATTCCCGCACCAAATGGATCCTGCGCCGGTTCGATCATTCCGCGATCTTCATCCTGATCGCCGCCACCTATACGCCTTTTCTTCAGCGTGGTGCGGCGCACGATCCGTGGATCGCGGCAATGCTTGCCGCCATCTGGATCACCGCCATCGTCGGCGTATTAGTGAAATGCCTTTTCCCCGGCCGTTACGACAGGCTTGCCATCCTGCTTTATCTGGCAATGGGCTGGAGCGGCGTGGTGGTGATGGAAGAGGTATCCCGATATCTCCCGCCCGTGACCGTGCTTCTGATCGTCATCGGCGGGCTGATCTATTCGCTCGGCGTCATCTTCCACATATGGGAAAAGCTGCGTTTCCAGAACGCGATCTGGCACGGCTTCGTCGTTACCGCCGCCGCAGTCCATTACGGCGCGGTGATGACCTGCCTCAGCGTGCCCGGCACCGGCCTTTGAAACAGAATGTTCTGCCGTTCATGCGGATCGACAGGCGGACTCCGTCTGCTAAGGTGGGAAAAAATATATCATAATGGACAGCATGATGAGTAATATCCCGACCATCCGCGATGCAGCCCAGGCCGACCTGCACGGCATCATGGAAATCTATAACGATGCCGTCGCCAACACGACGGCGATCTGGAACGAGACGCTGGTCGACATTGAAAACCGCCGCGCCTGGTTCGATGCCCGCATGGCGAAAGGCTTTCCCGTTATCGTGGCGCAGCTGGGCGGCGAGGTGGCCGGTTACGCGTCGTATGGCGACTGGCGTGCCTTTGACGGCTATCGCTTCACGGTCGAACATTCCGTCTATGTCAGCAAGTCCTTCCGCGGCCACGGCATCGGCCGTAAACTGATGGAAGAGCTGATCGCCCGCGCTGCGTCGAACGGCGTACATGTCATGATCGCCGCGATCGAGTCGGAAAACCAAGCCTCCATCGCTCTCCACAGCGCTCTCGGTTTTCGCATCGCCGGAAAATTCTCCGAAGTCGGCACCAAGTTCGGCCGCTGGCTGGACCTGACCTGCATGGAGCTGAAGCTTTCCAGGGTCTGACCTCACGCTTGCCCCTGCGTTTATCGAGATTCGGCCCTATATCATCAGCCGTACCCGGCAGAAAAGGACACCCGACATGGATATCAGACGCAACGGCTCCCAGGCCTCGAAGAAACCGCCGGGGGATTATTTTACCGGCACGGTTCGGCTCGATCCGTTGATGGAGGCGCCGGAGCCTGCGCGGGTGCGCGCCGCAAGCGTCACCTTCGAACCGGGCGCCCGTACCAACTGGCACACCCATCCGCTCGGCCAGACGCTCATCGTCACCGCCGGCTT
>DLSX01000225.1:415-48865 GCA_002500765.1 Neorhizobium sp. UBA7851 | reverse complement strand
CGGATGGTCTTGGCCGGCTTTCAACCTGGCGGACGTGATGATCGTCTGCGGTGCATTTCTTGTTGTTCTGGTGAGTGGTCGGACAGCGAAAGATGCGACGAATGTCGCTCATCCGTGACTTTGAACCGCCCGAGGAACGACCGCAGCGCGTCAATCGCGCTCAATCATGGACGGCCTGTCCCTCGTGGGTTTCGCCCTCTCTCTCGACCTGAATGGTCGTGTGCCTGATGTCAAACTGCTCCGCGAGCAGTTCTTCTACCATTTGGCGCAGCTCGATCGGATCGGCGTCTTCACCGAGCACCAGGTGTGCCGTCAAGCTTGCTTCGTCTCCCGACATCGACCAGAGATGAAGGTCGTGGACGCTGAGCACTCCTGATATTTCGGTGATTGCACGTCGCACGTCGTCGAGTTTCAGGTTGCCGGGCACGCCTTCGAGCAGAACGTTCGTCGTATCTCGCAACAGGATCCATGTGCGCGGAAGCACCCAGACCGCGATGATCACGGCAACCAGCGGATCGACCCAGGTCCAGCCGGTGAGAGAGATGGCGACCGCGCCGAGGATCACCCCGACGGAGCCGAGCATGTCAGCCCAGACCTCGAGATAGGCGCCCTTGACGTTGAAGCTCTCGTCGCGGCCGGCAGCAAGCATTTTCATCGACGCGAAGTTGACCAGCAATCCCAGCACCGCCACGATGAACATTCCGGTCGAGCCGGTTGGCTCCGGATTTCGGAAGCGGTCGATTGCCTCGACGAAGACATAGATGGCGACGAGAAAGAGCAGGATGGCATTGAATGCCGCCGCAAGCACCTCGAAGCGCTTGTAGCCGAATGTTCGCCGCTCATCGGCCGGCTTGCGGCCGAACCTTACCGCCATGAGCGCAATCGCGAGCGCCACCACGTCCGTCATCATGTGCGCGGCGTCCGACAGCAGCGCCAGGCTGTTGAAATAGATGCCCGCGACAACCTCCGCGATGAGGAAGGCTCCGGTCAATGCGAGTGCGCAGGCGAGCATTCTGGAACTGGCGCCAGCCGTATGGTCGTGGGCATGAGCGCCGTGATGATGGGTATCGGACAAGGCGGCCTCCAGGCGTTGCAGGGAAATAACGATATAGCGTGGTCCGCGTGCGCGGCACGTTGCCAAGACAACAAGACTTGATTTTCTTGTCACCGCAAGCAGCGCTAGGCTTTTCGCATGAGCACCTGGAAGCGCCTTGTCAAAGCCGTGTTTTGGATCGCATTCTTCGCAGCGGTCGGCTTTGCTCTGGTGAAGCTGTCCTTCGAGCTGGTTTGCTGGATCAGTGGTCACGACATGGTGGAAGCGACAGTCGGCCTGTTGGCCTCACTCTTCTTCGGCACGCTGTTCGGCATCGAGTTCTTTTTGCGCTTCCGGGACTGGCAATGGCAGAGGAACCGCGAGAAAGCTGTTGCAGGTCACGCCTCAGCCAGCCCTCTCGAATAGTTGAACGGCACTCCGAGAAAGAAGCCGCGACCGATAAAATTGCACCGAATTTCTTCGGACGATGTGCTGAAGTCCTCGTCATAAGTCCCCCCAAGACACAGGGGACGACGAATGACCATGAAGTTTCTGCTGGCTATCATCGCGAGCGCCGCGATGTCCGTGAGCCTGGTTCCGAGTGCCGACGCCACTCCGGCAGGCGGTATGCCGATCGGCGCCAGGACATCGCAACCGATTGGCCATTACGAGTTCTGTCAGCGATACGCGAGCGAGTGCCGGCCAAACGCAAAGGATGCCGGTCCGCTTGCGCTCACCCAGAACATCTGGGATGCCCTTGTCCAGGTGAACTATCAGGTCAACCTCATCCCGGCGCAGAAGGATATCGAAATCTACGGCGTCGAGGAATACTGGGCCTATCCGACGACCGCCGCCGACTGCGAGGACTATGTGCTGCAGAAGCGCCGGCTGCTCATCAAACAGGGGCTTTCACCCGCCAATCTGCTCATCGCGGTCGTCTTGCAGCCGAGCGGTGAAGGACATGCCGTCCTCGTCGTGCGCACGGACAAGGGAGACTTCGTTCTCGACAACCTGCGGGGCGAGATCCGGGACTGGTCGAAGACTGAATATACCTATTTGAAGCGCCAGGACTCCGGCGATCCCGGCAAATGGGTCAAGATCAACGACGGCAGAGATACCATGGCTGTGGGCGGGATCCGCTAGGAGACCTGATCTATTCGAGCGCGGCTGCCGCGTGGTGGTGGCTGGTTTCAGCCACACCGGGGGAAAGCACGCTGAGCGGTACAGCATGCATCGTCCCATCCTCGAACGTGATCGTCAGATCAAGGGCTCTCGCAAGGCGGCCAGACCGTCTCAGGGCGACAAACATGGTGTCTCGTCCCATATCGAGTTCCGCTCGACTTGGGATGATCAGGTAGGTTTCATCAAGGGCGGTTCTTTCAAACTCCTGAATGCCTGCGTTTTTCTGCATCAGGGTCGCGGATGCGTAGCCCTCGACGGAAATGCTCGTAATCGCCATGTCCTTCTCCGACCCGTTATAAATCGTCAGATAAGCAAGGTCGGGCACGCCGTTTTCGGAAGGAACGAGTTCGGCGTGCTCCACCACGACGTCATCGTAATCCTTCAGATGGAGCGCCGCCGAACCGGTGGCTGAAGCGTTCAACGGATAGATCGCAAGCAGGGCGAGGACATAATATGTCAAACGCGATCTCGTGACTTGATCTGGCATCGGGAATCCTCACATTGCAGGATGCAGCAATACCTGCCGTTCCGCTCAAAGTGGGCTCAGATTTGCGTGAGGACGACGTTATTGGTGGCAGGATTTGAGACTGCCATGGAGAGGCTTCATGCTGACGATCGGTGATCTTTCGAAGACCACCGGGGTCAAGGTCCCCACGATCCGTTATTATGAGCAGATGGGCCTGCTTGCCCCTCCGGAACGATCCGAAGGAAATCAGCGACGCTACTCGAAAACGGAGCAGGAACGTCTGTCCTTCATAAGGCATGCCCGTGATCTCGGGCTGACGATCGAGGCGATCCGGGAACTCATTGACTTGAGCCAGCATCCCGAGAAGCCATGCGCGGAGGCCGATCGTATCGCCGCCGAACAGCTTGTCACGGTGCGCCGGAAGATCAATCGGCTGAAGAAGCTTGAAGCCGAGCTCGAGAGAATCTCGACGCACTGCCACTCCAACCAGGTTCGCGACTGCTATGTCATTCGCGCCCTGGCAAACCATGATCTGTGCGCCACCGACCACGACTGATGAATTGGATGCGCCTCTCCTACGAGACGAC
This sequence comes from Neorhizobium sp. UBA7851, assembly GCA_002500765.1. Taxonomy (GTDB): domain Bacteria; phylum Pseudomonadota; class Alphaproteobacteria; order Rhizobiales; family Rhizobiaceae; genus Neorhizobium. The sequence goes on along the minus strand of DLSX01000225.1, from coordinate 45,597 downwards.
ATCCGTCAATAATTTAATGTTCAGGAGCGCGATTATGATCGCGATGAACCAGGCAAACCCTGTAAGCCACGCAGGCGCCTTGAGATCTCCCATTTTTGCCTTGTCCGACGTGAACATGACCAAAGGGAATACGGCAAACGAGAGCTGAAGGCTCAGAACCACCTGCGTCAGGATCAGAAGCTGAGCGGTCCCGCTATCCCCGAAAGCGATGGTCACGCCGGCGGCCGGTACGATGGCGATCGCTCGTGTGATCAGGCGCCGAAGCCAGGGCGCCAACCGGATATCGAGGAACCCTTCCATAGCAGACCTTGTCTTGATGGGACTGGGCGCTTCGATCCTTTATGAGCATGCAATCGTCGGCTAGGCTTCGACCCGGAATCTTGTCCGAAGCGTTTCAACCATAGCACCTATCCTCGTTCTGATCTGAGGGAGGCCTAAGGCCTCTAGCCACTAGAGGTGCGGAAGGCGATATGACGCGGATGGCACATCAGCAGCAGCATTGATCTGGAAGTGCCGTTTTCGAGCACACATGGGCGGCGCGCCCGGAATGACGCAACCGTGCGACTTGTTTGGCGAACTAGGCTCTTCGTGCAGCTAAACGGAACCGCCCTCGCCAGACGCGGGAGCCCATTGAAGGCGGAAGGATCAATGCAGCTCCGGCTGGCTACTCCTCACGCTGAGCGGCGTGTTGCCAAATGCCAGCCTGAAGGCCTTGGTAAAATGCGAGGCGCTCGAATAACCGACGTCGAAAGCGATATCGACGACGGCCCGGTTGGTGTTCTGCAGAAGCTCCTTTGCCCGTTCGAGCCGTATCCTGCGATACGCCGCGCCTGGCGACAGGCCCGTCTGCTCCTCGAACAGGCGCTCAAGCTGCCGCCGGGAAAGCCCGACCGATCTTGCCAGTCCCTCGAGCGAGATATCGCCTTCGAGATTCTGCTCCATGGTAATGAGCACGGAAGCGATCCGCGGATCCTTGGCGTCGATCACGATCGGGCGGCGGGCCTGGCTGTGGGTGGCGGACCTCGCCTGGTCGATCTGAAGAACTTCAAGCGCATTTCTGGCGGCGTCGCGACCGATGTGACGCCGAACAAGAACGTTCGCAAGGTCGGCGGAACTGCTGCCGCCAGCGCAAGATCCCCGCTGACCATCGAGATGGAAGAGCCTGTCGGAGCGAACCCGCAAGTCAGGAAAACGTTCGCGAAAATCCTGGTGGTGAAGCCAGCTTACGCAGCTCTCGTGGTTGATCATGAGACCCGCCTCGGCAAGGATGAAGGATCCGGTGCACACTCCGATAAGCGGCACACGCTTCGCCGCCGCTTGCCTGAGATAGGAGATCGTTTCATTGTCGACAGGCTGCGACACGGACAAAAGACCGCCGACGACGACGATGTAGTCGAAACGGGCCGGATCGATAAAATCCGTTGTCGGAGCGACCTGCACGCCGCAACTCGACGTTACCAGGTGCCTGGTGCTTCCGAGAACCTGCCAATCAGCCAGGACCCGCCCCGATCGATCTTTCTGATCGCTGGCGAGCCGAAGCGTATCGACGAAGAGGGCAAAGGCCGACAATGTGAAAGAGCGCGCCAGAACGAAGCCAACTTTCAACGGCTTCGCGGATCGAGCGAGATCGCATTGCTTATGTTGTTCCGGCCGCATGCGACAATTCCCCTTGCCTGTTCTCTGCATGATATTGCAACAGGTCACACGATTTGAAAACCGCGGGCAAGCGGATCGCGATCTTCCACGAAGATTGTATTGTGACCGATGACCCTTGCCAGCCGGCAGGCCGACTTGAAGACTATATAGATGCAAAGCCGTGAGCGCGATGGCAACCGGCGGCTCGGACCGCCACCTATTTTCGCCATCAATTGTAATAGACCGCGATGCGTCTGCCCTCGATTTCCTGCACCTCGAAATCGCAGTCATAGATCGATTTCAGTATCTCTGGCCGGATAACTTCCTCCGGCGTTCCCTGCAGCAGCACCTTCCCGTCGCGCATGGCGACGATGGTGTCCGAATAGCAGGACGCAAAATTGATATCGTGGAGCACCACGACGGCGGTTTTAGCGAGGTCGCTGGCCGCCTGCCGCATCATCTTCATCATCGATACGGCGTGTCTGATGTCGAGATTGTTCAGCGGCTCGTCGAACAGCATGTAGTCGGTGTTCTGGCAGAGCACCATCGCAACATGAGCGCGCTGGCGCTGACCACCGGACAATTCATCAAGAAACCGCTCGGCCAATGCCTCCAGCCCGAGATAGTCGAGAGCTCGACTGATGTGCGTGGCATCGTCCGCAGTGAGCCTGCCCTTGCTGTACGGATAACGGCCGAAGGCGACGAGATCGCGCACCGTAAGCCGCGCCGACATATGGTTGTCCTGACGCAACATTGACAGGCGCTTTGCAAGAACATCGCCCGGTGTCGATGCCACATCGAGACCGTCGACGCGGATTGATCCATTGTCCACCGAAAGCAGTCTCGCGATCATCGAAAGCAGCGTCGACTTCCCTGCTCCGTTGGCGCCGATGATCGATGTCAGTCCGCCCTTCGGAAGGCTCAATGTCACCTCATCTACCACCAGGGTTTCGCCATAGGATTTGGAGACGTTTGAAATATCGATCAACGCGCGGCCCCTCTGAGGATGAACAGAATGAAGAACAGGCCGCCGGCAAACTCGATCACAATGGAGAGCGCCGTATCGAATGCGAGCAGCCGCTCCAACACGGTTTGTCCTCCGACGAGGCAGATGACGGAGATGAGCACTGCCGCTGGAAGCACATGGCGATGCCTACTCGATGGAACGATGAGATAGGCGAGATTGGCGACGAGCAAGCCGAAGAAGGTGACCGGGCCGACGAGTGCGGTGGATATGGACACGAGGATGGTCACTATGACCAATATCGCCAGTGTCATTCTCCCATGGTCGACGCCGAGCATGATAGCCGTCTCCCTGCCGAGGGACATCACGTCCAAGACATGAAAGATCCGCCAGGCAGCGATGCAGACGCAGCCGATCAGCAGACCGGACACGCCTAGCAGGCTTGCATCCACGGTGTTGAAACTGGCAAACAGCCGGTCCTGCAGGACGACGAACTCATTCGGATCGATGACGCGCTGGAGAAACCCGGCCAGGCTGCGAAACAGGACGCCGAAGATGATGCCGATCAACATCAACAGGTGCAGGCCGCGCACCGAACCGGAAAACAGGAAGCGGTAAAGGATCAGAGAGAAGAACACCATGACCACGATCTCGACGGCGAACATAAGCCTCGGATCGATCGCCGATACTGCCGCAGAGCCGAGCGTGAACACCATTACCGTCTGAAGCAGGACATAGAGCGCATCGAAACCCATGATCGACGGCGTGAGGATTCGGTTATTGGTCACCGTCTGGAACAGCACGGTGGAGACTGCAATGGCGAAGGCCACCAGCACAAGCGCTGCAAGCTTGGCCCCGCGGAACGAGATGATGAAACTCCAGCTGCCCCGCGCACCGATCATCATAAAAGCCAATATCGCGATGAGTGCCAGGCAGGAAAGCACCGCAAGCGCAGCGAAGGGGGAGCCTGCGGATCGACGGGCGGGGTTATCCGACATGTGCCCGCCTCCGCAAAAGCAGGTAGAGGAAGAACGCGCTGCCGCTGACACCCAGAACGTTGCCGACCGGGATTTCGAACGGCGCATTGACGATACGGCCGATGATGTCGCATGAGAGCACGAGCAATGCTCCGCTCAACGCGATCCATGGCAATGTCCGTCTCAGGTTGTCTCCAAGCATCATGCTGACGAGGTTGGGAACGATCAGACCGACAAAAGGCACGACACCGGCAGTGACAACGACCGACGCCGTGACCATCGATACGATGACCAGACCAAGTGCGACAACTCGATGGTAATTAAGCCCGAGATTGGTTGAGAATTCTTCTCCCATTCCAGCCAGCGTGAAACGGTTGGCGGCGATATAGGCGACAACCGTCAGACCGAATGCGATCCATAACACCTCGTATCTACCGCGCAGGACCACGGAAAAATCGCCACTCGTCCAGGCGCCCATCGACTGCATCATGTCGAAGCGATAGGCAAAGAAGGTTGTGACCGCGCTGATCACGCCACCGAGCATGATGCCGACGAGCGGCACCATCAACACAGAACGGAGCGGCATCTGCCGCAATATGGCGAGAAACAGCGCCGTTCCCCCCAAGGCGAAGACTGCCGCCACCAGCATCTTCGCCATGACCGGCAGATCCGGCGCCAGAAGCAATACCGCGAGCATGCCGAGCGCAGCCGATTCAACCGTTCCGGCGGTCGACGGCTCCACGAACTTGTTGCGGGCCAGCATCTGCATGATCGTGCCCGAGACGGCCATGCCGGCGCCGGCGAGGATGAGCGCCAGTGTGCGTGGCAGCCGGCTCGCATAGAGGACCGTCAGGGCCTGCCCGTCAGCGCGGCCGCCGACGATGTCGAGCGGAGACACATTGCTGACGCCGACGAAGAGACTAACGAAGGCCAAAATGACCGTCAGTAGTAAAGTGGGAAAAAGCAGTTTCACGGCCGTGGGGTCTTGTCCTGCGCTTGAATGCGAAGCAACCGCGCCTTGACTTGCGCGGTTGCCGATAGGATGGCTTTCGGTGACTGGACCTACTTTTTGTCGAAAGCGTTCGTCAGCTGGTCGACGGTCTTCTGCATGGCCGTAATACCGCCCCCGACAAGGTACCACGAGGCAGCGTCGAGATAGACGACCTGGCCGTTTTTCCATGCCGTCGTCTGGCCGACGATCTCGTTATCGAGGAATTGCTTGGCAGGTCCTCCGTCACGGCCGATTGCGGCATCGCGATCGATCACGAACAGCCAGTCGGGGTTCTTCTCAAGAATGTATTCGAAGGAGATCGGCTGGCCGTGATTGCCGACCTTGATGTTGTTGTCGGCAACCTGCACGCCGTATTCGGAAAACAGCATGCCGAAGCGGGAGCCAACACCGTAGGTGCTCATCTTGCCGCCGGTAGTCAGCACCAGAACACCCTTGCCGGCATTTGCTGCCTTCTCCTTCAGCGCAGAATTGGTCTCATCGAATTTGGTGATCAAAGCCTCCGCTTCATCCTTCTTGTCGAAGATTGCAGCAAGGGTGCGTACGTTGGTCTTGGCGCTTTCGTGGAAACGGTTCGCGTCGACGGTCAGGTCAATCGTTGGTGCGATCCTGGCCAGATCCTCGTATTTGGCAGAAGAGCGTCCGCCGACGATGATCAGATCCGGCTCTCCGGCGTTGACTGCTTCGTAGTCGGGTTCGAACAGCGTGCCGATCTTCTCGACATCATCGCCTTCATATTTGGACAGGTAGGCCGGCTTCTTGCCGCCGGCAACTCCGGCAATATCGACGCCGAGAGCCGTTAGCGTATCAAGGCTTGCCATGTCGAATACATAGACCTTGGCCGGCTTGTCCTTCAGCACCACCTCGCCCTTGCTGTGCTTGACCAGAATCTCGGCATGCGCGACGCTGGCAAGTCCGGAAAAGCCTACAAATATTGCGGCCAGGATTGTCGAGACCCGAGCACGATTTACACTTGTCATGTTACCCCCAAGCAGAGCCTGCAGCGGCCCGGCGAGTTAAGTTGAATGTTTCAGGCTACTTATTGAGCCTTGCTCGGCGAGGTCAACATGTCAGTTTTAGAACCGCTCCAAGTTATCAAATATGATATGCAAACCGCCTGCTACCCACTCAAAATAAGTTGAGTTAATTATTCAGCTTATTTTGAGTATTTTCACCCAAGCGTGACAAGCCGGCATCGGTTTTGCCGGATGCAATTTCAGTGGGACAGGGAATGGACGCACGGGTGTTGGTCAAAGCGACCAAGGAAAAGGACGGGGGTCTGGTTCATCTCAACCGCATCAAACTACTGGTGATCCTGGACGCACTGCTTCGCGAAGGCAGCGTCAGTGTCGCCGCCGCCAGCATCAATATCCAGACGTCGGCGATGAGCAGACTGCTGGCGGAACTGCGCGCTCACTACAATGATCCGATACTGACCCGCACGGGCAAAGGCATGCGCCCGACCCCGTTTGCAGAGGATTTGAGACTGAGGTTGAGGGCATGGGCCAATGAGGCGGACATGCTGCTCGATCGTCCGCGTGAACCGTTGGATCCGTCATCCGCTTCCCCTGGGAGCAAGGACTGGCGACAGGCTTCTGTTCTGCCGCGTCCCCCACTTTCGGTAACCAGGGGTGAACCCCTGGCGGCAGCTCCGACACCTGCCGGGATTGCGCGCAAGCTCGCAGCGATCGGCGACAATGCCGAACCCCAGCAGCGTCTTGCGCGCCATATCGCGCATGTTGCGCCCGGCCCGGGACGCGGCCGTCCGCTGACGGAAATAGAGGCACAGGACGCCTTGGGCATTCTCCTGCGCGGCGAGGCTGATCCGTTACAGGTCGGCGCATTTCTGATCGCCATCCAGTATAGGGGCGCGGCGATCGCGGAACTCGCAGGTTTCGTCACGGCGATCCGCAATCATCTTTCCCTGACACTCACCTCGTCCTCAAGACCCCGGCTCGATTGGCCGGCCTACCTTTCACCAAAGTGGCGTGAGCCACCGTGGTTTATCCATGCCGCCCGGTTGGTCGCCATGGCTGGCCACCGTGTGCTGATGCACGGATATTTCGGCACTGGCGAGGAAGGGGGCAAGCTTGAGGCAGCGGCGGCTGACGCGGGCATTCCCGTCTGCCTCACCACGGAGGCTTTGGTGCAAGCCTATGACCGTGGCAATATCGCCTTCATGCCACTTGGCGCACTCAGCCCGCAGGTACAGGCGCTGCTCGAACTCTACCCGATGTTCGAAATGCGGACTGCCCTGAACAACGCTGTCAATCTCATCAATCCGTTTGCCGCCTCGGTAACGGTTCTCGGCGCAGCGCAGGGGTCCCGTCGCGACCTTTACCGCAGCGTCGCCAAATCGCTCAACATGTGCGATCTGGCAATCGTCGGCACGAACCGCGACTTTGCCCATGTCCCGCCCGGTCGCCAGACAAAAGTTGCGCGGCTCGTTGGGGGCCTTGAACTCGACACGCACCTGAAGGCACGTCGGATCGAGAAAAGCCCGGCACCGACTCTGATGAGCCAGCGCGAATACTGGAATGCAGTCTGGTCGGGCGCGGTACGCGACCAGGAAGCGGAGGACACCATCCTGCACACAGCGGCGGTCGCGCTGCTCGCTCTTGCCTGTGATGCAGCCTTGCCTCTGGCTGCAGCCGTGGAGCAAGCTCGTTCGCTCTGGCTGCAACGCCGCCGATAGGCTGTCGCCATCTTGACTGATCGCCGTCATGACCGCCTAGGCAAAAGGCCGCTGCGAGAAATCGCAGCGGCCCTTTGATTTTGGAGGATCGTCACTCGATCAGAATTTGCCCGTCATCGAAACGAAGAAGGTCCGCCCGTTCTCCTTGAAGTTGGACTCGGCAGCGGGCTGGCTGTCGAAGATATTGTTGACCCCGGCCTTGAGTGTGAAGTTCTCATTGAAGTCGTATTTGCTCGACAGGCCGATGGTCGAGTACGGGCTGACATTTTGTGCGGTCAGCGTTTCCGGTTCCTGCACATAATCGACCTGCTTGCCATACCAGTCTAGCGTGGCGGTAAAGCTCCAATCCTCCCTCGCCTGCCAGGTGACTTCCGTGTGAACCGCATATTCCGGATCGGCCGAAAGCGGCATGCCGGTTTCGAGGTTTTTCGACTCGATAAGGTAGGTAAACGAGTTCGTCCAGGTCCAGTCGGCATGAAGGGGAATGGTCAGTCCACCTTCGATACCCTGCGAGCGAGCGCGATCAACGTTGATCTGCTGTACGTATTTGGTGCCTGAAGGCAGGATCAAGGATGCGACACGTGCGGAGGTGATCTTGTCCTGAACGTCATTGTAGAAATAGGTGAAGCTCCCCTGCCAGGCGCCGTCATCATAATAGAAGCCGGCTTCATAGCTATCGCTCGTTTCCGGATCGAGATCGGGATTGCCGACCATCTCACAAGGTCCGCCCACCGCACCGCAGCCGCGGCCCCGTGAAGTCGTGACCCAGTTCGGATCGAGCTGGCGCAGGTTAGGCGCCTTGAAGGCCTGAGCCCAGCCCGCCTTGAACGTCAGCGCGTCGGTCAGATCATACATTACATATGTACGGGGACTGAAATGCGACCCGAATTTTTCGTGGTAGTCGTAACGAAGGCCGGCGGTCACGCGGAATCTGTCGGTGAACTCGATCTGGTCTTCCCCGAAAAATGCGCCCGTGAAGACATCGGCGGAAGGTTTTCCAGAATTGCCCGTAACCGAGTTATCCCGGCCGAGATTAGCCGGGTCATCCAGCTTTTCGTAGCGTAGCTCGCTGCCGACAACAATGTTGTGCGTCCAGAAATAGTCGAACGGCGTGAACGTAAATTTGTTGTCCAGAAGGGCGTTATACGACGTCATGTCAACATCGGTTACGCGGTTGCTGTTGGTCGCCTCCTCGTAGGACAGCATGCTGTTGGACGTACCTAGATCGAATTCTCCTTCATGGGAGAGAGAAATCGTCTTGCGGGTAATTTCGGTCTTGCTCTCGTCCACTTCGCCATCGGCGAGATAAGGCTCGTAGCGCTCGCGGCCGTAGCCTGCCTCAAGATCGAACTTGTGGTCGGCGTTCGGCGTGAAGGTGAGCCGGCCACTGAAGTTAACGTCGCTGGAGCCGTCTGGAACCGAGATATCTCCGGCGGATGCTCCGTTGTCGCTGTCCTTCTTGTTCCAGTTGCCGTAGCCCGAGAAACTCAGGGTGTCCTGAATCAACGGACCACTGAGATAGCCGCTGAGACGCCGCGTCTTACCGGTCGCATCACTGTCAGGCAGCAAGATCTCGCTGGTGACGGATCCAGTCCAGCGATTGCTGTTCTTCTTGGTGATGATATTGACCACCCCACCCAGCGCATCCGAACCGTAAAGCGTCGACATCGGCCCGCGCACGACTTCGATCCGTTCGATTGCCTCGAGCGGCACCCAATCAAGATCGCCATTATAGTGGCGCAGCGTCGTTGCCCCCGCATTGACGCGTTTACCATCGATCAGGATCAGGGTGTAACCGCTGCCAAGCCCGCGCATGCTGATGCCACGCGTGCCGTCGCTGCCAAATCCGACATTCACGCCGGGAACCGTGCGGATTGCTTCCGACACATCGGCGATAGCCTTCCTTTTCAATTGATCCTCTGAAAGGACGGAAATACTGGCAGGGGCTGTACGAATATCCTGCTCATAGCCACCCGCCGTAATCACGATGGTCTCCAACGCAGTCGAGACCTCCGCGTCGGCGGCCTCCTGAGCCGATGCTGCGGAGGTGAAAGCAGTGCCGATCAGCAGGATACTTGTCAGCCGCTTCGTGGCCGTCGAACGGACGCCTTTAACAAGCCGGTCCCCGATAATTCTCATAATTGCCCCTCAAACATGAATAAACAAGTCCACTTATTGTGGCAGCCTGAAGTGGGTCAATCGCTGTGATTTCGAGTGATTCTAAATTGCGTTTTTCGGCAATTGTCGACTTTGGATCGCTCGTCGACGGGATCTCCCGGCCTTCCGCGGGTTTGAGCCAGCTCAATAATCAGCGGCGCGAAGCCGGATAATGGCTATGGCGGACCGGGCCCGAATGAAGAATGGCTGATGTTTGCCACGTGAACCTAGCCGCTCGACCTCAGGTTACCCAGGTGCTCTGGAGGGACGTATGGACAACGGAATACCGGAAACTCGTACAACCGAAGTGACCACCGTCGAAATCGTCATATCGGGCGTGGTGCAGGGCGTCGGTTTCCGACCGTTCGTCTACCGGATTGCCAACCGATTTGGCATTCGCGGAACTGTCCTCAATGATGGCAGGGGTGTGGTGATTGTTGCACAGGCATTTGCGCAACAACTGGAAGCCTTTGTCGACACGCTTCGTCGCGAACATCCGCCCCTTGCAAAGATCGCTTCACTACATGTCTCCCCCGGACAGCATTCTCTGATCTTCGAAAAATTCGACATCGTTGCCAGCGAACCGGCCGCAGTGGAGGCGAGCACCTGGATACCCGCCGACACATTCGTCTGTGACGACTGTCTGAATGAGATGCGCGATCCGGCAGACCGCCGATATCTCTACCCATTCATAAACTGCACCAATTGCGGCCCTCGTTATTCGATCATCGAACGAATGCCTTATGATCGAGCAACGACGAGCATGCGCAACTTCACCATGTGTCCGGCATGCCGCCATGAATACGAGGACCCCGGCGACCGCCGGTTTCATGCGCAACCCAATGCCTGCCCGGTCTGCGGTCCTCACCTCCAGCTTGTCGACAGTGCTGGAAGTGATGTCGCAACCGACGACATTCCGGGCTTTGTCAGAACCGCCCTGTGCGAAGGCAAGATCGTCGCGATCAAGAGCGTCGGCGGTTTTCACCTTGCCGTCACACCCTTCGACGAACGGGCAGTCAATGAATTGCGGAGAAGAAAAAGGCGGGACGCCAAGCCCTTTGCCCTGATGACGCCGACTATCGACGTCGTCAGGCGCTACGCCCATGTTTCATCGGGCGAGGCGGATATCATGGCATCGCCTGCCCGTCCGATCGTGCTTCTTTCCCGCTTGGCCGACTGTGCCATCACGAAGGCGGTGGCGCCAAGGAGCCCCCTGCTCGGCTTCATGTTGCCATCGGCACCACAGCATTATCTGCTCTTCGAAGGACACGACCTGCCGGCTATCGTGATGACAAGCGGCAATATCTCCGGCCACCCGATCTGCCGCAGCAATGAAGAAGCGCTGCGCGACCTAACAGGCATCGCGGACTATGTCCTGCTGCACGATCGAGAGATCCACACCCGCGTCGACGATAGCGTCATGCGAGCATCACGGATGAGCGACGCGGAGCGACCGGCTGTCACCTTTCTGCGGCGCTCGCGAGGATTTGCGCCGAACCCGATCCATTTGCCGGGCACCCCCGGCGCATCCGTGCTCGCCTGCGGTGCCGAGCTGAAGACCACGGTTGCCGTCTCACGCGGCAATGAGGTGTTCCTCAGTCAGCATATCGGAGACATCAAGAACGAAGACACATTCTCCGCCCATCAGGCAATCGCCGGTGAACTCGCAAGCCTCAACGGCGTCAGGCCGCAGGTCATTGCCTGCGACCTGCATCCGCAGTTCCGTGCGACGCGGGAAGCGTTGGCGCAACGCGCCCTTCCGGTGGAACTCGTCCAGCACCATCATGCACACATGGCCTCCTGCATGGCGGAAAACGGTCTCACCGGACTGACGATCGGAGTCATATTCGACGGCACCGGATACGGAACGGACGGAACGATCTGGGGCGGCGAATTTCTCGTCGGCGACTACGAGAAATTCGAACGCGCGGCCCATCTGCGGTCATCCGTGTTGTTAGGCGGCGATCAAGCCATTCGCGAGCCGGTCAGGACCGCGGTTGCACTGCTGTTGGAAACATTCGGCACGCTCGATGCTCTCCCGCCGATCCTGCCGCCGTTGCAGTTCATCGATGCGCAAAAGACGCGCATCTTCGAGACGATGTTTGCAAGGCGCGTCAACACCACTCCGCATACCAGCATGGGCCGCCTGTTCGATGGCATAGCTTCTCTGTTGGGGCTCTGCCATGTCGCCGAATACGAGGGACATGGGCCGGTCGATCTCGAAGCATGTCTCGACCGTGATCACCGGATGGCGGAACCAGTCGAATACGCGATAGAGGTGAATGATGACGACCGACTGGAGATCGACTTTCGGCCCGTTGTCCGTGGCATCGTCGATGGATTGGCGAAGGATGTGCCGATAGGCCGGCTCAGCCGCCGCTTCCACTCGACAATCGTTGCCATCGTCGCCGATGTCTGCGAACAGCTGTCTCAACAATTCGGTACAAGGCAAGTGGTCTTGAGCGGCGGCGTTTTCCTGAATGAATTCCTGCTTGTCAACACCCTCACCCGCCTGCGGTCCATGGGGTATGCGGTCCATCACCAGACTGCGGTACCGCCCAATGACGGCGGCATCTCGCTCGGCCAGGTGGCCGTCGCCAATGCAAGGATTGCCAATCGCGCTGCGGCTTTGTCGCAGTGACCATATGCACTGCTGAATTGTCCGCTGGCTGACGGAATTCCGGCCGCGACCGTTCTATCCGAAGTCCGAGCACCTGCACGGGGCGGGTACGAAGGACGGTTGCGGTTCATGACAGATATTTCAAGCATAGGCTGGATCGGCCTTTTCCTCACGCTCGCGAGCGAAGTCGCCGCGTTGCTGATGATCCGCGATATCAGGCGAATGCTTGCGGCATCCTGCATGGCCGAAATCGGCTATGTGCTGATGGGGATCGGTGCCGGTTCGGTGATCGGCGATACCGGCGCCGTGATGCATCTCGGCTACCAGGTCGTCATGCGTCTGCTGGTGATAACGGCTGCGGCTCACCTCATCCGGCGCACCGGCTCGTCGAAACTCGATGATCTCGTCGGCAGTTCCGAACGTTATCCCTTCGCCTCGCTGATGTTCGGTTTCGGGATGTTTTCGGTCATGGGCCTGTCGCCGTTCAAAGGCGCCTTCTCGAAGTTCGTCATCCTTTATGCCGATATCGAAAACGGAGCCTGGATCCTGGCAGTTGGCGGAACCTTGGCCAGCATGGTGAGCGCGGTCTATTTCATCCGCACCGTCCAGGCGATCTGTCTTCAGCGCCAGAACCACGGCATTCTGCAGGACAAGCCGATCTCCTTCTTCGCACTGACCCGCGGCGATATTCCCATGGCACTGCTGGCTCTGGTGACGATCGGCCTCAGCTTGTTCCCGGAACCGTTCCTGCATGCCGCAGCCCATCTGGCCGGCATGACCGATCTTTCCGCCCTGCCGGAGTTCGAGACTGAATGGAGCATCCAGGTTCTGGCGCCCTATCTCGGCGGTTTTCTGCTTTTCGTGCTGGGTCGCTTTTCACCGCGACTGCGCAGCATCGGAGCCGTCGGCATCGCCTCGGTGACGCTGGTCCTGGTCTGCAGCACGTTGAAACCGGGAGATATCGGAGATTATTTCGCCCTGATCTTCGCCGCCATCGGGCTTGCGGTTACCGTCTATTCGATCCGCTACATGGCGCATTCGCATGCGGTGAACCGTTATTACTTCTTCCTGTTCGTCATGATCGGTTCGCTGATCGGCGTGGCGACTGCCGATCATCTCGGCAACTTCTACATGTTCTGGGAGCTGATGACCTGGAGCTCCTACCTGCTCGTCATCCATGAACAGACCGGCAAGGCACTCAAGGCCGGCAAGACCTATTTTCTCATCTGCGCCTCCGGTGCCTATGTCATGCATCTGGGCATCCTGATACTTCATGCCCAGCTCGGCACGTTCGAACTCGCCGAGATCGCAGAGCGCATGCCGCAGCTGACGCCCGCCATGGGCGGCTTGATTGCCGTCCTGTTCCTGATCGGTCTCGGGGCCAAGGCCGGCCTCTTTCCACTGCATAGCTGGCTGCCGGAAGCGCATCCGGTAGCGCCGTCGTCAATCTCCGGGCCGATGTCGGGCATCCTCACCAAGGCCGGCATTCTGGGTATCGTCAAGATCCTGTTCGTCGCCTTCGGCGGTGCGGCTGTTCTGCATCAGGATCTGTTTGGCGGCGTGACGGGGCCGGGCCTGGCTCTGATTGTGGTCGGCGCCATCACCTTCCTGATCGGCGAGATCCAGGCCTATCGGCAGACCGACCTGAAACGCATGCTCGCCTATTCGACACTCGCCCAGATCGGCGAGATCACCATGGTGATCGGCGTCGGCACCTATCTGGCGCTTGCCGGCGCGCTGACCCATATCGCCAACCACGCGATCATGAAGACCATGCTGTTCTTCTGCGCCGGGGCCATGATCATGCGGGCCGCCGGGCATGCCCAGAGCGTTGCCGCTCTGAAAGGCATCGGCCGCAAGATGCCGTTCACGGCCTTCTGCATGGGCATCGGCCTGCTGTCGATCATGAGCGTGCCGCCATTCAGCGGCTTCGTCAGCAAGTTCATGATGGTCCATGCCAGCGTCGAGGCCGGACTCTATCCCGTCGCGATCGTCATGCTGGTCGGCAGCGTGATCGGCGCCATCTATTACGCCCGCATCCTGCGCGTGATCTTCTTCGAACCCTATAATGGTCCGGAAATCTCGGAAGCACCGCTTGCCATGCGCTGGGTGGTCGGGGCGCTCGCCGCACTCACCGTGTTCAACGGCCTCTATCCCGATGCGCTTCTGCATCTGGTAGTCCCGGTGGTTGATGGGCTTGCAGCATCAAGCGACCTTGCCCCAGCCGTCCTGCCGCCGGTTACCATGCAATGGTCGCTTGCCGCCGCCGTTGCCACAATCGGCGCGGTGCTGGTCTATATCGCCGGCCGAAGCCATGCCGTCCGCGCCGGCACCCTGTCGGTCATCGTCATGATCGCAGCCCTTGCTGCCGTCCTCTGGCAGGCAAGCCGCTATGATGCATTGTCTTTCTGGTATGCGATCGCGATAGTCGCGATGGGGGCGATCAATCTCTGCTATTCGATCGGCTATATGGCGCATGGGCGGTCACAAGGCCGGTTCTATTTCTATTTCATTGCCATGATCGCCGGCCTGCTCGGTGTTACAGCGAGCGGCAACCTGTTCTCCTTCTTCGCCTTCTGGGAACTGATGAGCAGCTGGACGCTGTTCCTCGTCATCAGTCATGACGAAACTGAAGATGCACTGCGCGAAGGTACGAAATACTTCATCTTCAACTTCATCGGCGCCAGCATCCTGTTCCTCGGCGTCACCATGCTGGCATCCGCGGCAGGAACTTTTCAGATTGCGGATCTGGCTGCTGCCGTCACTGCGGTACCATCGGTAGACCTGATGATCCCGACGGCGCTGATCATCGCCGGCTTCCTGATGAAGGCGGCCCAGCTGCCGTTCCGCATCGACTACCAGATGCATACCGTGCCTGCGCCGACACCGGTCAGCGGTTACATCTCGGCGGTATTGCTGAAGGTCGGCCCCTATGGTGTCTTGAAATTCTTCGTCGCACTCGGCGCGGGCGCAGCCTTTGCCCGCATGGCGCAGACGTCCGTATGGATGCCAACCCTGATGCAGGTGACGCAGGTCATCGCCGCAATCACGGTGCTTTATGCCGGCGCCATGGCCGTCGTGCAGAACGGCATCAAGCGGCTTCTGATCTATAGTACGGTCAGCCAGCTCGGTTACATCCTGCTTGCGCTGTCGCTTGGATCGTCGCTCGGCATCGCCAGCGGCCTGATGCATGCCGTCAACCATATGCTGCTGAAGAACGCGCTCTTCCTCGTCGCCGGATGCATTCTCGCCCAGGCGCATGTGACAAGCCTCGACGGGCTCGGCGGGCTCGGCCGCAGGATGCCGGTCACCTTCGGCGTCTTCCTTTTCGCGGGCCTTTCACTGTCCGGCATTCCGCCGCTCAACGGCTTCAGCTCCAAGCTTCTGATCTACGAGGCGGCATTCGAGGGCGGGCACTACATGCTGGCTTTGTCCGCCCTCATGTCCAGCCTGTTCACACTCGCCGCCATCCTGAAATTCGCGCACACCGCCTTCATGGGGCAGCTCTCCGAAACGGCGGCCGGAATGAAGGAAGCGCCGGCTGTCATGCTGGTTCCGATGCTGCTGCTGGTCGCGCTCAGCATTGCCATCGGAGCATTGCCGGGCCTCCTGCTGGTGCCGATCGCAAATGTGCAGCAGGCGCTCGGGCTGGAAGCGGTTCAGGCAAGCTGGCTTGGAGGACTGCCGGGTGCTTCCTCGTACAACCCGCTCGTCATGACGATCGCGCTTGTCGCGACCGGCCTTGTCGGCTGGCTCTACTATCGCCTGTCCGGCAGCAGGCGGGTGACGAGCTACGTCCATACAGGCGGCGGCATGATGATCCCGAATGCGCGCATGCATCTCCCCGCTTCGGCACTCTACGAAACCCCCGAACGCCTGATCCGGCTGGCCTTGCGCGACAGGCCGGAAGCCGAGGGACCGACAACCGAAAGCCACGTTCATGACCACTGAAATGCTCTGGACCCTCGCCACCGTCCTGGTCTTTCCCGGCGGCCTGTTCGCCCTGGTGCTCGGCCTGGCGCTGAAAGGCGTCGAGCGCCGCGCGATTGCACGCCTGCAGCGCCGTATAGGCCCTCCTCTCGTGCAGCCCTTTTACGACCTGATGAAGCTGATGCGTAAGCGCACGCTCATCCCCGACACGGCCAATGCCTTCGTGTTTCTGGCCGTGCCCGTCGCGGGATTGGCCAGCATGGCGGTCGCGGCAGGAATGATCCCCATTTCCGGTTTCTTCGAACCGAGTCCGCTTCTCGGCAATCTCGTCGTGCTGTTCTATCTGATATCGATCCCTGCCGTGTCCCTGATGCTTGCCGGGTCTGCATCCGGCTCGCCTTATGGGGCTATCGGCTTCTCCCGCGAAATGGCGATCCTCCTGGCTTATGAAGGGCCGATCCTGCTGTCGCTGGTTTCGGTGGCGCTTTATGCCGGTGCCCTTACGGGGCAGCCGGTCCTCCTCAACCTCACGGAGATCGTCCGCTACCAGCAGCAACATGGTGCGTTCCTGCTCGATCCCTGGATGTGGCCGACTTTTCTCACCTATCTCTGCTTCATTCCCGCCAATCTCGGCATCGCCCCTTTCGATATTCCCGAGGCGGAATCGGAAATTCTGGAAGGGCCGCTGGTGGAATATTCCGGCCCGCCGCTGGGAGTGATGAAGATGATGTCGGTGACCAAGGCGGTCGTCGTTCTGGGGCTCGGTATCGCACTGTTCTTCCCGAACGGGCCATCCGGCCTTCCGGGCTTGCTCGTCTTCATCGTCAAGTGCCTGGTGCTGGTACTCGTCGTGTCGCTGCTGAAGGCAGCTGTCGGCCGCATGCGGATCGACCAGGCTGTGCTTTTTTATCTCAAATGGCCGGAATTGCTCGGTTTTGCCGGGCTCGCCCTCGCCATTGCACGTTTCTAGGAGATCGATCATGGACTTCCTTTCCAAGGCCGCCCGCAAATCGCCCTGGCTCTATCGGATCAATGCAGGCTCCTGCAACGGCTGTGACGTCGAACTGGCGACGACCGCATGCATCCCGCGCTACGACGTGGAGCGTCTCGGCTGCCAGTATTGCGGCAGTCCCAAACATGCCGACATCGTGCTGATCACCGGGCCGTTGACCGCCCGCGTCAAGGACAAGGTCCTGCGTGTCTATGACGAAATCCCCGATCCGAAGGTTACCGTCGCAATCGGTATCTGTCCGATCTCCGGCGGCGTTTTTCGCGAAAGCTATGCGATCGAAGGACCGATCGACCGCTACCTGCCGGTGGATGTCAACGTGCCGGGTTGTCCGCCCCGCCCGCAGGCCATCATCGAAGGGATCGCCAAGGCGATCGAGATCTGGGCGAAGCGGGCATAGGAGACGGTCATGGCATTCTTGAAGATCCTCCTCGACAATCTGCGCAAGGGACCGGCAACCGAGGCTTTTCCCTTCGGCGAGGCGACGACGCCCGACGCCTATCGCGGCAAGGTGACGTTCGACGAAACCAGCTGCGTGGGCTGCAATATGTGCGAACATGTCTGCGCCGGCGGAGCCATCCGTTTTTCCGAAAAGGAAGACGGATTGCACTTCCTCATCTGGCACAACACCTGCATTTCCTGCGGTCTGTGCGCCTATTACTGCCCGACCAAGGCGATCAAGCTCAGCAACAACTGGCATCTGTCGCATCTGCAGGAAGAAAAATACGAGCAGGTCGACCACGCGGTCGTTCCCTACCGACACTGCACATCCTGCGGCGAACGCCTGCAGCCGGGCGGACCGATGCTGCATCAGCTGGCCTTCAAGGGCGCCAATCCACGGTCCGAGCGATTGATGAACATGTGTCCGGATTGCCGGCGCAAGGTGAGCTACATCGGAGAAGCGGTATGAGCGAAGACGCAAGCATTTTCGAACTTATAACATCGGTCGCCCGGACGATCCCGGGAGACTTTTCGCTTGTCGAGGAGAAGGCCGGTCGTGTGACGGGTTGGATCACGCTCGCGCATGGTAAGGACCTTGCTGCATCCGCCCGCTCGCTGAAGGCGATCGGTGCGCGGCTGAGCATGATTACCGCGCTGGCGGATCAACCCGGCGACATCAACACCATCGCCTATCATTTCGACATCGAGGGAAGCACGCTGACCCTCAAGGTCGAGGTCGAGCGCGGCGGCAGCGTCGAAACCATCGTGCCTCTGTTTCGCAATGCCGACTGGCACGAGCGCGAGTTCATGGAACTCTACGATCTCCATGTCAGCGGACGCAGCAATAATCAGCGCCTGTTCCTCGACGAGACCGTCGATCGCCGGGTGATGCAGCGGCTTATCCCGCTTTCCGTCCTGTCCAATGCCGCAAGCACGACGATGCTCTTCGAAAAACTGATCGTCGATCGGGAGAAATCCAGATGAAATCCTTTGATATGCCTGTCGGCCCGCTTCACGTCTCTCTCGAGGAGCCGATGTATTTCCGCATCCACGTGGAGGGTGAACAGGTGGCGGGTATCGAGATCACCGCCGGCCACGTCCATCGCGGCATCGAATACCTGACGGCCAAGCGTAACATCTACCAGAACCTGGCATTGATCGAGCGGGTATGCTCGCTCTGCTCCAACAGTCACCCGCAGGCCTATTGCATGGGTCTTGAAAAGATCGCCGGCATCGAGGTGCCCGAACGCGCCCAGTATCTGCGGGTGATAGCCGACGAGATCAAGCGCGCCGCATCCAACATGTTCAACGTGGCGATCCTCGCCCATATCGTCGGCTTCGAGTCGCTGTTCATGCATGTCATGGAAGCCCGCGAGATCATGCAGGACACCAAGGAAACCGTGTTCGGCAACCGAATGGACCTCGCCGCCAACGTCATCGGCGGCGTCAAGTTCGATATCGACGATGCGGGCGCCGCCTACGTCATCGGCCAGCTCAACCGCCTGGAGCCGATCCTCGTCAAGGAGATCATTCCGCTCTACGAGACCAATGCATCCATCCTGTCGCGCACCCGCGGCGTTGGTGTGATCAACCGTGAGCAATGTATCGATTACGGACTGATGGGACCGGTCGCGCGTGGATCGGGCTATGCCTATGACGTCCGCACGGCCGCCCCCTATGCCGTGTACGACCGGCTGGACGTTGAGGTAATAACCTATCCGGACGGCGATGTGTGGTCGAGGGCGATGGTGCGGCTGAGAGAGGTCGTCGAGGCGATCCGTCTTATGCGGCTTTGCCTGCGCGAATTGCCGGAGGGGCCGCTGACTGCCGGGCCACTGCCCTTCATCCCTGCCGGCGAAGCGATCACCAAGGTCGAGGCCCCGCGCGGCGAGCTGATCTACTACCTGAAGACTGATGGCACCGACATTCCGGCACGCGTCAAGTGGCGTGTTCCCACCTATATGAACTGGGACGCGCTTGAAGTGATGATGGTCGGCGATCGCATTTCCGACATCCCGCTGATCGTCAACAGTATCGACCCCTGTATTTCCTGTACCGAGCGATAAGCAGCTCCCACCTGATTGATCCGTTCCGCATGGCGTGCACACCGAAAATGTGCACGCCATGCGCGTTTTGACGCAGAAACCCTTTCGCCGCCGGGTTTGTCGTCTGGCTGACAGAACCTTCGCCTGGACGAGCGTAATCCCGTTTTCAAGGAGAGAGGTTGGAGCGTCGCGGACATGCACGAGATCACGATCACCTGCGCCCTGATGAAGGTCGTCAGCGAGGAGGCCAGTCGCCGTGGTGGCGGCAGGGTCACCGAGATCGCAATGACCATAGGCGGGCTGCAAGGCATAGAGCCCAGCGTGCTGCAGTCATCATTCGGTCTGTTGGCCGAAAACACGATCATGGCCGGCGCCCAACTCAGGATCAACCAACGGCCGGTGCGCGTCTACTGCCGGCAATGCGACGATATTCTGGTCGCAGACGCGCGTTTTCGATGCGGATCCTGTCACGGCAGCGACGTGAGGATCCAGCCTTCGGAAGGGATGACTGTCGATGAAATCGTCGTCTGCGCCTGTGACGCATAGCGGACACGGACAAGGCGGACCTGGAGAACGGAAGATGCAGCAAACGCAAGTCAAGGAAAACGTCATCATCTACGCGGAGCCGGATCGCTGTCTGGGCTGCCACTCGTGCGAACTGGCCTGCGCTGTGGCCCATGGCGGTGAAGGGCTCGATATCGTCGGCGCCGTTGCCGCACATCTTCCGCTGCATGCCCGCAACCAGGTTGTCTCTGTCGATGGCGCGACAATGCCGATGCAGTGCCGCCAGTGCGAGGATGCTCCCTGCACGCTGGTCTGTCCGACCGGTGCCTGCCACCAGGCCAAGGGTCAGATCCAGATCGTCGAACAGCAGTGCATCGGTTGCAAGCTCTGCGTCATGGTCTGTCCGTTCGGTGCCATTACGGTGCGCTCCGAAGAGAGACCGAGAGCGACATCGATCACCAATCGCGGCGTTGCCAAGAAATGCGACCTCTGCGTCGAGTGGCGCGCAAGCACCGGCAAGGCCGATCCGGCCTGTGTCGAATCCTGCCCCACCAAGGCAATCAAGATGGTCGACGTCAACGCCTACCGGGATGCGCTCAGGCTCGCCCGTGCTCGCGAGATCGCCCAGTCCCACCGTTCCATTCGTATTTCGCTCTAATTGAGGAGGCTTACTCATGGCCTGTCTAGACTGCTCCAGCTGCTCGTGTGACCCCGCAGCCACAGAAATGCTGGCGATTGCCGAAGCGCAAAGCATCGATACCGCCTGGAGCCGCCATGTCGCGCAGCAACCGCAATGCGGTTTCGGCACAACCGGCCTCTGCTGCCGCATCTGTCTGAAGGGACCTTGCCGGATCGATCCGTTTGGCAAGGGTCCGCAGCTCGGCGTCTGTGGCGCGGATCGTGACACGATCGTTGCCCGTCACATGGTGCGCATGATGGCGGCCGGTGCCGCGGCACACTCCGAACACGGCCGCCATATCGCACTTGCGATGTTGCATCTGAGCAAGGGCCACCTGAAGGACTATTCGATCCGCGACCAGGAGAAGCTGCTGGTCGTTGCCAAACGGCTGGGCGTCGAGACCGATGGGCGTGACCTGATGTCGATCGTCCGTGAGCTCGCCGATATCACGCTCAACGATTTCCAGAACCAGGACTACGACCAGCCCTGCAACTGGCTGCAGGCTTCATTGCCCGCTCCGCGCCTGAAAAAACTGAAAGAGCTGGAGCTTCTGCCACACAATATCGATGCCTCGGTCGCACAGTCGATGTCGCGCACCCATCTCGGCTGCGACGCCGATCCGACCAACCTCATCCTCGGCGGCCTGCGCGTGGCGCTCGCCGATCTGGATGGGGAAATGCTGGCTACCGAACTTTCCGACACTCTGTTCGGCACGCCCAAGCCGATCAAGACGACATCCAATATGGGCGTCCTGAAAAAGGATGCCGTCAACATCGCAGTCAACGGTCATAACCCGCTTCTGTCGGACATCATCTGCGACGTCGCCGCCGATCTTCAGGCCGAAGCGATTGCCGCCGGCGCCAAGGATGGTTTCAATGTCATCGGCATCTGCTGCACCGGCAACGAGATCATGGTCCGCCATGGCATTCCGCTCGCCACGAACTACCTGTCGCAGGAACTGCCGATCCTGACCGGCGCGCTCGACGCCATGGTCCTCGACGTACAGTGCATCATGCCGTCGCTTCCACGCGTCGCAGAATGTTTCCACACCAGGATCATTACGACCGACAAGCAGAACAAGATCGCCGGCGCCACTCATATGCAGTTCGACGAAGCAAGGGCTTCGGAAAATGCCGCGTCGATCCTTCGCGTGGCGATCGATGCCTTCAAGCAGCGTGACCCGCGACGGGTCCACATCCCGAACTTCCAACAGGAGGCGATTGTCGGCTTCAGCGTCGAAGCCATTACGGCAGCGCTCTCCACGATCAACGTCGACGATCCGCTTCAGCCGCTCGTGGACAATATCGTCAACGGCAATATCCAGGGTGTCGTCCTGTTCGCCGGCTGCAACAACACCAAGACACAGCAGGACAGCGCCTATCTGGATATCGCCCTGTCGCTCGCGGCACGCAATGTCCTCGTACTCGCCACCGGCTGTGCCGCCGGCGCCTACGCGAAGGCAGGCCTGATGACGCAGGAAGCCACGCGGCGTTATGCGGGCGAAGGGCTGAAAGGCGCACTGACGGCGATCGGCGAAGCCGCCGGAATGAACGGACCCTTGCCACTTGTCCTGCATATGGGATCCTGCGTCGACAACAGCCGGGCCGTCGCCCTTGGCACGGCGCTCGCCAATCGGCTCGGCGTCGATCTGTCCGACCTTCCGCTCGTCGCCAGCGCACCGGAAGCGATGACCGAAAAGGCCGTGGTGATCGGTAGCTGGGCAGTGACGATCGGCCTTCCGACCCATCTCGGCACCGTCCCGCCGATCGTCGGTTCGGATGTGGTGAGCGGCCTCGTCACCGATACGGCTCGCGATCTGCTGGGTGGTTACTTCATCGTCGAGACCGATCATGCGCTTGCCGCCGACAAGCTTTTCGACGCCATTCAGCAACGGCGCACCGGCCTTGGTCTGAAAACCTATATCGCTCCCACGCCGCGCCCGGCTTTGGGGTCGTTGCGCATGCCGGAGCGCGTATCATGAAAATCGCGGTTACCGGGAAAGGCGGTGTAGGCAAATCCACCATTGTGGGGCTACTCGCACGCGCACTGGCGGACGATGGTTGGAAAGTTCTCGCCATCGACGCCGATCCCGATGCCAATCTGGCGTCGGCGATCGGCGTGCCGGCCGGCAGGCTCGCCGATCTCAAGCCGATCTCAAAAATGGTCGATCTGGCGCGCGAGCGCACCGGCGCCACGGACGGGCCAGGGACGCATTTCATCCTCAATCCGAAAGTCGACGATATTCCGGATGGTTTCAGCATCGAGCATCAGGGTGTGAAAATGCTGCTGATGGGAACCGTCAACCACGCGGGAACCGGTTGCGTCTGTCCCGAACATGCGCTGGTCAGAACCCTGCTGCGCCATATCCTGACCCGGAGAAAGGAATGCGTTCTGATCGACATGGAGGCCGGCATCGAGCATTTCGGCCGGGGCACCGTCGAAGCCGTCGACCTCCTGATCATCGTCGTCGAACCTGGCGCCCGCAGCTTCCAGACCGCGGCGCAGATCGAAAATTTTGCCGGTGAACTGGGGATCAGGAATGTCTGCTACGTGGCCAACAAGATCTCGTCCGATCAGGACCAGGCCTTTGTCACGGCCCGCTTAGAACCAGGCAGGCTCCTGGCGGCAATGCCCTCCGATCCGGCAGTTCAGGCCGCGGATCAGGCCGGCCTGTCCTTCTACGACGCCGGTCCGACCGGCCGTGAGCGGGCAAGCGACCTGACACGGGCACTGCTCGAGCGACTGCCGGCGAAAGGAGACCTGCAATGTGCCTAGCAACCGTCACCGTCACCCGCACGCCGTCGCCGCCGATAGCGATCGACGACGTCACCACCGTCAGCCTCGCTGACGGATACGTGCTCGTATCCACTTTGTTCGGGGAGCAGCATCGGCTCACCGGTGTTTCCATTCGCCAGATCGACACGCGCAAGGGCGTGACCATTCAGTTCGAGGAGGACCATTCCTTATGACACCTGAAGAAAAGTCGAAAATCAGGCTTCAGGCCTATGTATCGCATTTCGCCGAGCATGCCGAAGATCACCTGGCCGAGATCCGCGCGCTGAAACCGGCATTCGTCGACGATGCTCGCCTGAACCATCTTCTCGAACATGCCATCGATGACATGGAGACCGCAAATCGGTCGCTACAGGCGGTTCTCGATGCGCTGAGGGCCACTCCGAAGGCAGACCACGAACATCATGCTCACTGACTTTCATCAAGGCGCGGGACGCATCGAGGATTACGCTTCTGTCGCGAGGTTTCTTGTCGGCCGCTGAAGCCGGCCTTGGGGAGGCGATATGACAGCACGATTTAGCATAGCCCATGTTTTGACCAGCCCCGCCGGCGAAGGCTTCTTCAACGGCTTCCATGCGCGGTCACACGGCAAGGGTAGCATGATCTGTTTCGGCGAAAACGACGAGAACGGCATCTTCGTGGTGATGACCGGCAGGCTGCGGGTCTACATGGTCGGCGAAGACAGGGAAATCACCCTGTTCTATCTCTCTGCCGGGGACATCTTCTGTCGCCACTCGGGCTGCATGATCGAAGCGGTCGAACCGAGCGAACTGCGGGTCACGGACATGAGAACCTTCGCTGCCAAGATGGAGAAGACCCCTGCCCTTTCGCACGGCCTCATCTCCATTCTCGGCCGCGCAATCATCTCCTGCATGAGAAACATCGAGGAGCTGATGTTTCTCGACATCAAACAGCGTGTCGCCTGGTTCTTCCTGGATCATGCGACCGCGGAAAACGAAGAGGCCAATTATGGCGTCAAACTTTCCATCGACTTCACCGTCGAAGAAATCGCCAACCTGATCGGATCATCGAGACAGGCGACCTCGACGGCAATGAATAGCCTGATCAAGGACGGCCACCTCGAGCGTCATGGCAGGACGGATTATACCATACCCGACAAGGACCGCCTGAAAGCGGCGGCAGCGACGGGGAGACTGTCGGCACGGTGAGTTTGCCGAAAGCCGCAATGCGGAAACGATATTCAGGAAGAGAGACACAGATATGTATACGAAAATAGCAAAGACAGCCGCGCTGGGACTTGCTGCCCTTCTGGCCCCGACACTGGCATTCGCACATCCGGGACTGCATTCGGGGTCCGGCCTTATCCAGGGTTTTGCCCATCCGATATCCGGTCTCGACCATATCCTGGCGATGGTCGCCGTAGGTCTTCTGGCCTTCCAGCTTGGCGGGCGTGCGCTCTGGCTGCTGCCGGTAACCTTCGTCCTGGTCATGGCCGGCGGTGGTGCGCTTGGCGCGGCCGGGATCGAGGTCCCGGCGATCGAGGTCGGCATCGCCCTGTCGGTCGTGGTTCTGGGAGCAATTGTCGCCGGCAACATCAAGATGCCCTGTGCCCTTGCCATGGGCATGGTCGGCTTCTTCGCCATCCTGCACGGCCACGCTCACGGAGCCGAAATGGTGCAGGGCGTCAACGGCGTCGTCTATGCGGCTGGCTTCATGACCGCGACGGCTGTCCTGCATGTCTTGGGCATCAGCGCCGGCTTTCTCACGACCAGGGTCGGTCCGGTCGCCATCCGCACTGCAGGCGGCGTGGCGGTTGTCGCCGGCATCGGCATGCTGAGCGGCCTGCTTTGATCATCCGGCGGTGCCCGAAAAAACGGGCACCGCAGCCACTTGAAGAGGATTTGCGACGATGTGTTCCATCTGCGGCTGTGGCGAAGCCAGCGTCGAAGGGCATGCTCCACATGCCCATTCCCATCTGGATGCTGCCGAGCATGAGGCGCTGCATGCGGCTGGCATAGAGCATCATCATGCGAGCGCGTGTGACCATTGGCATCATGATCATCACCATCACTCCCATGACGACATCCATTACGGCAACGGTATTGCAGGTGTGTCGATATCCGGGCTGGACCAGCGCCAGGTTATCCGGCTGGAGAAGGCGGTACTGTCGCATAATGACGCCCAGGCACAGGAGAACCGCGCGGCGTTTTCGCATGAGGGCATCCTTGCGCTGAACCTCCTGTCCAGTCCGGGTTCCGGCAAGACGACGCTGCTTTGCGAGACGATCAGGGCGATGGCGGGTGGATTGCCGGCAAGCGTGATCGAGGGCGATCAGCAGACGAGTTTCGATGCGGACCGTATCCGTGCCACCGGCGCACCGGCGATCCAGGTCAATACCGGCAAGGGCTGTCATCTCGATGCGGCAATGGTCGCGGATGCCTATCGGAGGCTTGCACCGGCCCCAGGCTCCGTCCTGTTCATCGAGAATGTCGGAAATCTCGTCTGTCCGGCTGCGTTCGACCTTGGAGAGGCGGCCAAGGTGGTCGTCCTGTCCGTCACGGAAGGCGAGGACAAGCCGCTCAAATATCCGGACATGTTCGCCGTCGCCGATCTGCTGATCGTCAACAAGATCGACCTCGCTCCCTACGTCAACTTCAATGTCGAGCGCTGCCTGGAAATGGCGCGCCGCATCAATCCCGATCTTGTCGCCCTTAAACTTTCCGCCACGACCGGTGAAGGCATCGGCGCATGGCTGCAGTGGATAACCGCCAGGCAACAGGCGGTCATCTCGCAATCGGTGTCCTGACGACGGAGGGCTGTGAACCATGTGTCTTGCGATCCCTGCGGAAGTGACCGAACTGCTGCCCGGCTCGATGGGACGAGTGCAGATAGACGGCATCACCAAAGTGGTCAGCCTCGCACTTGTGGATGGTGTCGGGGTCGGCGACTACGTCCTGCTGCATGTCGGCTTCGCCTTGAGCCGCATCGACCCGGACGAAGCGGCGGAAACGCTCTCGCTCCTGCGGGAAATGGGCGAACTGGCAGAACTCGAGCCCGAGGAACCTGCCGGATGAGATTTTCCTCCGAGTTCCGCGATGGCAGTCTGGCACGCAGGATCGCAGCAGCGATCACGGCAGAATGCCGCCCTGATCGAAGCTACAGTTTCATGGAATTCTGTGGTGGCCACACCCATACGATTGCGCGCTACAGCCTGGAAGCGATGCTGCCGGATTCGATCCGCCTCGTACACGGACCGGGTTGCCCCGTCTGTGTCCTGCCAGTCGGTCGCATCGATAGCGGCATCGAACTCGCTCGCGATTATGGCGTCATTTTATGCACCTATGGCGACATGATGCGGGTTCCCGGCTCGCAACGCCTCAGCCTGCTCAAGGCCAAGGCTGCCGGCGGCGATATCCGCATGGTCTGGTCGACGCTCGATGCGCTGAAGATCGCACACGACAATCCCGACCGCGAAGTGGTGTTTTTCGCCATCGGGTTCGAGACGACGACCCCGCCGACCGCGATGGCGTTGAAGATGGCGAAGGCGCAGGGACTGACCAACTTCAGCGTATTCTGCAACCATGTGAGGACGCCGTCGGCCATGCGGGCGGTGTTGCAAGGTGGCGGCCTGCCGCTTGCGGGTGTCATCGGCCCCGGACATGTGTCGGCAGTGATCGGCATTGAGCCCTATGAGGAATTTTCCGAACGGGGCATGGCGGTCGTGGTCGCGGGCTTTGAGCCGCTCGATCTTCTACAGGCGATCCTGATGCTGGTGCGACAGGTCAACGAAGACACGCCGCGCGTCGAAAATGCCTATGTGCGGGCTCTTCCCGCCGTCGGCAACGAAAGGGCGCAGGCGGCAATCGCAGAAACGATGACGCTACGCAAAAGTTTCGAATGGCGGGGGCTTGGCACCTTGCCTGACAGTGCGCTCAGACTTGCCGACGACTACGCCGAATTCGATGCCGAGCTGCGATTTGATTTGCCCTACCGAACTGTTCCCGACCCGAAATCCTGCGCCTGCGCAGAGGTCGTGCGTGGCATCAAGCAGCCGCAGCAATGCCCGCTGTTCGGCCGTGCCTGTACGCCGGACAATCCGATCGGTTCCTGCATGGTATCGAGTGAAGGCGGATGCGCCGCCCACTGGCTGTACGGCCGTCATCAGCTGCCCGACGACCCCCGAAAGGAAATAGCATGAACGCGCATACTCACCGGAACCGTGACCTCTTCCCACGCCCGATGGATCTGGCCGGTGGGCGCGTAGACCTCACCCACGGCGGTGGCGGGCGGGCCATGGCGCAGCTCATATCTGAGCTTTTTGCCGCGGCCTTCGCCAATCCCTATCTCGCGCAGGGCAATGACATGGCCGTGATGCCGCCAGTCAGCGGCCGGCTTGTCATGTCGACGGACGGTTATGTCGTTTCGCCGATCTTCTTCCCCGGTGGAGATATCGGCTCGCTTGCGGTGCACGGCACGATCAACGACGTCGCCATGAGCGGCGCACGACCTCTCTATCTTTCGGCAAGCTTCATCCTCGAAGAAGGTCTGCCTCTGGCCGACCTGAAGCGCGTCGTTGAAAGCATGGCGGATGCGGCGAAAAAGGCCGGCGTGCTGATCGTCACCGGCGACACCAAGGTGGTGGAACGTGGCAAGGCGGACGGCATGTTCATCGTCACGACCGGCGTGGGCTCACTGCAGCACGACCTGGACATTGCAGGCAGCATGATCAGGCCCGGTGATGCGATCATCGTTTCCGGCACGATCGGGGATCATGGCGTAGCGCTTTTGTCGAAGCGCGAAAATCTCGAATTCGAAACGACGATCGAAAGCGACAGCGCGCCGCTTCATGGGCTGGTCAGGGCGATGATAGAAGCAGAACCCGACATTCATTGCCTGCGCGATCCGACCCGTGGCGGGCTTGCCGCCACTCTCAACGAACTTGCCCAGCAATCGGGCCTCGGAATGATCATCGATGAGGAAGCCGTGCCGATCAGGCAGGCGGTACGCGGCGCCTGCGAATTGCTCGGTATCGATCCGCTGGGGGTCGCCAACGAGGGAAAGCTCATCGCCTTCTGCCCGTCTAATAAAGCCGAGGCACTGGTGGCGGTCATGCGTGATCAGCCATTCGGCAAAAATGCCGCGATCATCGGCCATGCACAGCCGGACTCCCGCCGGCTCGTCTGGCTCAGAACATCATTCGGCAGCGAGCGTGTGGTTGAATGGTTCAATGGTGAGCAGTTGCCGCGGATCTGCTGATCGAACGCCTTCCGCTCCGGTGAAAGGCAAAGCCGGAAGCGAGGCGTCCGGCTTCTGGCATGATCAGTTTTCACGGTGTCTTCGAGGAAGAAGCGGCCGAGAGGGTTCTGGTAGAAATTCTCGACGTTCTTGCGGGCGACATTGATATGGGGGCTGTAATAGAGGTCGACCCAGTGAACGTCGTCCTTGGCAAGCTTCTGGATATCGACATACATGGCCTCGCGCTTCTTCGGGTCGAGTTCGAGACGGAGAGATTGGGATCATTCTTCTGTTCCGCAACGCGCGAGAAAGGCACGAAGATTGCAGTATCGAGCTGGCCGGCCTGCACGTTCAGCATGCGGGTATTGTCGCCCGGCACCGAAATCCACTCGACGCCATCGAGCTTGACGCGATCCGCCTGCCGGAAATTCAGGGTCCTTTCGAGAATGACCCGGTCGCCTCGGCGCCATTCCTTGACGGTGAAGGCATCCGATGAGGCGGTCGGCAGTTCGGCAAACGCATCCTCGCCCGCTTCAATGGCCTTCTTCGACAGGACCGAGACATTCGGCAAGGCGAGCGTGGAAAGGAAAGGCGCGGACGGCGTCTTCAGCTTGACGGTCAGCGTCCTCGGATCAGTCGCATCGGCCGTCTCGACGATCTTGTAGCTGTCGCTCCAGAGCAAGCCCTGATTGTCGCGAATGCGCAGCAGCTGAAGGCTGCGTCTTCCGTCGTGATCGGCGAACCATCGGAAAATTTCGCGTCGCGAAGCTTGAACGTATAGGTCAGCCCGTCGTCGGAGACGGTCCAGCTTCGGCAAGGCCCGGTCAAGCTTGGTGCCGGTCTTGTCGACGCGGACGAGCACGTCGAAGACGTTTGAAAATACCCAGTTTAGTCCCGGCACTTTATGGATTGGATCGAGCCGGAATTTTTCGGGCTCTTTTGTCCAGACGCGGCAGATGTATTCTTGCGGCGTAAGGCCTCTGAGGGTCTTAAGCCGATGGGCGAAATTGTATGCCGAGACGAAATCGCCGAGGTGTCTGCGCGGCTGATCGTGGACCATGGGATCAAACACCTAACGCCGGAATTCCATTTCCGGTTTGCTGCGATGACACTTAACATGAGGCGAGCAGGGAGCGCCTACCCTAATCACAAAGCGGAATTGCCATTACGGTTAGCCTGGATCCCTGAAAAATCCCTCATCCGGACTTGTACGAGGAAGCGTACACTGAGGCGCAACGATGTTATCAGTCGTTTTATTGGAACACAGGACGTATAAACCGCGGTTTCCAAGGCCAAGACCCGCCGGTCATTTGCGTTGCAAATGCTTGGCTACCTCTTGTTCAAGAGGCGATGGAAACTGCTATTTTCCCTATCTATGCCACGCTAAGTTGCCTCGATCTAATGTTTGAATGAAATGTCTAGCATCACTAAGGTCTCCTGCTGCTTGAGCAACGGGCCGCCTTCCGTTTCCGACGACGCCTTTGCATCAAGCCAGTCGGGGCCCGTCTTGAATGCATTCCAAGCACTGGACCGCTCGCTCTCACCGGCAAACCGCGTTATGTAAATTAGCTTCGGCGCGTCTTCCTGCGTTTCGTAGACTGTTATCACTTCAATGCCCAACCGCGTGAAGATCGGGACGACGACATGGGTGAACCGATCAATCATCGCCCGCTCCTTGCCGGGATGAGCTGTGTAGATGCGCATGTCGTAAATCATTCGAGCCTCCTGAAAAGTAGTCCGCACTTTGGAAGGCAGCGCCACGCCGAGCAAATAAGATGATCTGATCGGGGCGATATCACCAACTGATAGCCGCCGGCTCAATCCCCGAGCATGACCTGCCGGTCGGCATCGATGTCGCGAAGAGCCGCTTCAAGCATGTCCGAGAAAGCCCGAGATGCGGCCGCCAAAGGGCGACGTGGATCAAAAACGAAGGAGAGATTGAAGCTCATTGGCGGATCGATGATCGGATAGACGTAGAACTCTTGGCGCCGGATATCGCGATGCATCGAAATGAAGGGAAAAATGGTCACCGAGTCCGAATGACGCGCCATTTCTAATGTCGCCGTGACACCCTCGATTTCAAGAGTGCGGTGCGGCCTCAGTTCGCCGCTGGAAATATAGCTGTCGACGGAACTTCCAGGAAACGTCTTTCGGGACGGAACGATAAGCTTTAGATCACGCAGGCGACATGGCGTCAGGGATGCGCCGTTGATCGCCCGGCTTGAGACGAGCATAAGCCGATCCCGGAGCCCGGCACGATGATAAAGTCCGGTATTTCCGTGGGGAGCGGCACCGAGAGCGAAATCGAGGTCACCATGCTGGACGAGCGCTGTCAGCGTGTCCTGCCAGCTCATCATACGGCAACACCTCGAGGCGTGCGGCGAACCCTTCGACAACAACTAGATTACGCTCCGAGTTCGCCGACTTTTCGGCCCCATAAATCAATTCCATCAAGCTGACAGAACTTATGCATATCTGACCGTGATGGCGATTGAACGCATCTCGCATTTGCTGCGGCTTGTTCTTGATCGTCAAAATGCAGATGTTGGTATCAAGCATGTATTTAAGCACTAAAACGCTTCACGCTCTTGCAAGGCAGCCTGGTCGCGATCACTCATAAAGTCGGATGTCACCTCACTGCCCTCGAACCAGCTGTCCCAAACCTCACCAGCCGATGCGATGATCCGAGTGCGGCCAACCGCTACGATATCAACACGTTTAACATCATCAGGCAGGGCGACGGCTTTTGGCAGTCGAATGGCTTGGCTACGATTGCTTTGAAATACCGCACCTTGCTCCATTCATGCTCCTTCGGGATCTACGTCTGGCATATCCCCAAAAATACCCGTCGGCACTGGATATGTCGACGGGATATACCCGCGGACTGATCCAGTACCTGTCTCACCTTGGACGGATGCGAACCTGTGGCATGCACATTGACGTTATCACCCCAGGAAAATTGCGGACTTCGGCAAAGCGTAAAATCCGCTTTTTACATAACGCGATCGTCGGCATCAGCACGCTCCAGATGTGCTGATGCCATAAAAGGCGCAGTCCGTAACAATGGTCTCAGTCTGCGCTCAGTCCCTTGTGGATAGCGTCCCATGACAACCTATCTGGCGCCGCCAAGAGATGCCCTTCGGTCATGCCTGGCCAATATACCTCGCCAGCCATGGTCGCGGCATAACCACCAGCTTCGGCATGAATGAGAGCGCCGGCAGCGTGATCCCAAGGTTTAAGGCTTTCATTGAGGCAAAAGCTCATGGCACCGGTTGCCAGCATCCGGTATTCCCAGGCCGAGCAGCGCCATGTGGTAACACGCAGGAATTTCAGTACGCGTGGCGCGAGTTCAGCGCGTAAATCCGGCTCGAACATATGCAGCGGTATGAAACCGTGCATTTCGCTGACCGGGCTTGCCGCTGCGACGGAAAGACGGGTGCGCGTACCATCTGCCGCCACATGCCATGCGCCCTGCCCCGGCCGTGCCACCAGAAAATCGCCCAGCACCGGATAATGAATGATGCCGGCAATGGTTTCCCCACCCGAGACAATCGCCAGAATGCTGCCGAACAACGGCGTGCCATGGGCAAAATGCCATGTGCCGTCGACCGGATCGATGACAGCGGCCAGATCCGCATCGGCAAGTTTTTGGAGGATGGACGCGTCATCCGACACCGCTTCCTCGCCGATGATGGTGATGCCCGGAAGACGCGCCTTCAGCCTATCGCTGATCAACCGCTCGGAACCGATATCGGCATCCGTGACGATATCGTCGGCCATTGTTTTGGCGCGAATACTGTCCGAGGTGACCGAGCGGAAACGCGGCAGGATTTCTCCTGCCGACGCCTCGCGCATGATCCCCATCAGCTCATCGAGCAATTCGTCGGAAACGGTTTTCATCCGCGACGACCCTGCAGATAGGTTTTCAGCGCTTCCGGCTCGTCCGTCTGGAAAACGCTCACGCCGGCATCCATCAACGTGCCCCAGATGCGGTCGGGATCGACAAGCGCCGTCTTGTCCACCCATTCGCCGCTGGCTTCCATGTTGAGCGTGTTCGTCCAAAGCGCCATGTTGGCGTCGCGGAACAGCTGGCGGTTGGCCTTGATGGTTTCGAGGCTGTCAAAACGCATTTCGCACATGAACGGCTTGATTTCCGACAGCAGCGCCATGGTCTCGTGAATGCCCTCTGCGGTGAATTTCGACATCGCCATGAAGGCCACGCCATCGATATTCTGGGCACGCACCCAATCCAGTTCCTCGCGGGTCATGACGCGGGTCTTCAGGTCGACATAAGATGCAGCATTCATTTCGCGGGCGCAGGCGGCGACTTCGGAAAACAGGCCGCGATCTTTCAGATCGAGATCCGCAAAAATGCGGCCACGGGTGATTTCGAGCACCTGCTTCAGGGTCGGGATGCGCTGATCCGTCGTGGCACGGTGCTCCCCGCCATCGTCTTCGCGCAGCGCAATGGCCTGCAGTTCGGCGATGGTGAAGGTTTCGGCGTCGCGATCGATACCGGCCATGCGCAACAGCGTGTCGTCATGCATGATGAACAGTTCGCCATCGGCGCTCTTGCGGATATCGAGTTCGACGACGTCGGCACCCACGGCGATGGCGCGCTCGATGGCGGCGAGGCTGTTTTCCGGGGCACCATGCCAGGCGCCGCGATGGGCTACGATGGCGGGATCGCGTTTCTGGTCGGCTATGTAATCAACGTAATGCGTCATTTCATGTTTCCTTGGAGGGTCTTCAGGCGCGGCGAGCCGCGAGATAGGATTTGAGGGCGGCGGCCTCATCGGTCTGGATGACCGAGATGCCGGCATCGATCAGCCGTCCCCAGACGGCATCGGGATCGGCAAGGGCTGCGGTATCGGTGAAGTTAGCGCAGGCGACGCTGTCGAGCGTGTTCACCCAGAGCGCCATGCCGGTGTTGCGGGTGAGATCCTTCAGGGCGGTCAGCTCTTCCAGCCTGTCGAAATAGATTTCGCAGACGGCGGGCGAGAGATCATGCAGCAAAGCCAGCTGGGTGGCAGCGCCCGGCACGTTGAGCCGGGTCTTGGCCAAAAACAGCACGTCATGCGGAAGGATCGTTTTTTCGATCCAGCCAAGATCCCTTTCGGTTTTCAGCGCGGCCCAAAAATCGACCTCGTGCTCGACGCCCATGGTTTTGGCGAGAGCGATCACATCCGGGATCACCTCGCGATCCTTGACGTCGAGATGAATGAAGATGCGGCCGCGTGTCAGTTCGAAAACCTCGGCGAGGCTCGGCAGTTTTTCCAGTGTGAAGGCATTCCCCTCGCCGCCGTCGCGATCACGCAGGCGCAAGACAGCAAGATCGTTCGAAGTCAGTTCCTCCGGCCTCTTGTCGAGATCCGCCATGCGTTCCAGCGTGTCGTCATGCAGCAGAAACAGGCCGCCGTCGGCGCTGCGCCGCACATCGATTTCGACGACGTCGTAACCGGCCTCGATGGCACGTTCGATGGCAGACAAACTGTTTTCCGGCGCATGGCGCCAGATGCCGCGATGCGCAACCACGGCGCAATCGCGAGCCCTGTCGGCAATAAATTCCCTGTAACTCACTGGTATTCCTTCACCGAAGCCGAATGCGCATCACCAAAAGCATTGGCAATGGCGCGGCCGGTTTCACCATCGAACAGGTGGAGACGGGCCTGCGGGAAGGAGAGCGACAATGTCTGCGTCGTATCGATCTCGACGCCGAAAGGCATGGCGATGCGCAGATTCTGATCGGCGATCTTGGTTTCCAGAATTTCGTGCGAACCGAGATCTTCGCGATAGCGGATTTCCGTCTTGATCGAGCCGCCTTCATTGACGGCGATATCTTCCGGACGAATGCCGAGCTGGAATTTGCCCTTAGCCGAATAGTTCGCCACGACCTGACCATCGGCCAGTCGCAGCACGGAACCATCGCCTTCGACCTGCAAAATATTCATCGGCGGCGAGCCGATGAATTTGGCGACGAAGACGGAAGCCGGGTTGTGATAGATCGCCTTCGGCGTATCGAACTGTTCGATATGGCCCTTGTTGAGGATGAGGATACGGTCGGCCAGCGTCATCGCCTCGACCTGATCATGGGTGACGAACACGCTGGTGGCACCGATGCGTCGATGCAGTTCGGCCAGTTCGACACGCATGTCATGACGCAACTGCGCATCGAGGTTGGAGAGCGGCTCGTCGAACAGCAGCACGCCGGGTTCGCGGATGATGGCGCGGCCGATGGCGACACGCTGGCGCTGACCGCCGGACAGCTGGCTCGGCTTGCGCGTGAGGTAATCGGCGAGACCGAGCATTTTGGCGACAGTCCCGACGCGCTCAGTGCGTTCCGCCTTGGAAACACCGGCGACCTTGAGACTGTAGGCCATGTTTTCCGCGACAGTCATATGCGGATAAAGCGCATAGTTCTGGAACACCATGGCGCAGCCGCGATGTTTTGGCTCCAGATCCTGCACTTCACGACCGCCAATGACGATCTTGCCGCCCGAAACGCGCTCCAGACCGGCGATCATCTGCAAAAGCGTGGATTTTCCGCAGCCGGACGGGCCGAGCACGACAGTGAATTCACCGGGGCGCAAGGTGACGTCGATCGGCGGGATGATGGTGTTTTTGGCGTCATAGGATTTGGTGACGCCGATCAGATCGATCTCGGCCGCGGCGGCGCGAATGCTTAAGTCGATGGCGGTCATGGGATCATTTCTCCGAAAGAACGAGACCCTGGACGAGAAAGCGCTGCAGAATGGCGATCATCGTAAGGGGAACGAGTGAGACGAGCACGGCACCGGCCATGATCATCGGAAAGTCGGGAACCTGGCCGTCGGCATCCGGCACGAGGCGGGCAAGGCCGACAACGGCGGTCTGCATGTCCGGCGTCGAGGCGCCGACCAGCGGCCACAGATATTGCGTCCAGCCGCTGAGGAAGGTGAGCACGAACAGCGAAGCAAAGCTGGTGCGGGCAAGCGGCAGAAGGATATCGAAAAGGAAGCGGATCGGCCCTGCCCCATCCATGCGCGCTGCCTTGAACAGATCCTTGGGCAGCGTCATGAAAAACTGGCGGAACAGGAACGTGCCGGTGCCATGCGCCACAAGCGGCGCGATGAGGCCGAAATGGGTGTCGAGCACGCTGAGTTCGAGA
Source organism: Neorhizobium sp. UBA7851 (assembly GCA_002500765.1). Lineage (GTDB taxonomy): Bacteria > Pseudomonadota > Alphaproteobacteria > Rhizobiales > Rhizobiaceae > Neorhizobium. The sequence goes on along the minus strand of DLSX01000225.1, from coordinate 9,796 downwards.
TGAACCGGCGCGCCAAAAACCATCTCGATCAGGCTGTTGAGGCTCGTAAAATCGAGCAGCGCATTGAGCGGCGAAAAGATGTTGGACGCCACCTGATAGGTGGTGATGACGCGGATATCGAGCGGCAGCATGATGGTGGCGAGGATCAGCGCAAAGGCCACGCCCGCCCAGCGGATGCGGAAATAGACGATCGCATAGGCCGACAGGAAAGACAGCGCACAGGTGGCGAGCGCATTGGAGAAGGCCACGATCAGGCTGTTGAGCATCTGGATCGGGATGCGCGTATCGTGGATGACTTTGCCCATGTTGGCAAAAAGTTCCGTGCCCGGCACCCAGGCGAGGCCGTTGCGCAGCATGTATTCATAGGATTGCGAGGCGGTGGAGAGCGTCAGATAAAGCGGCCCAACGATATAGAGGATGCCGATGGCGAGCAGGATGCTGGCGGCAATGTTGATGGAGCGTGCGTTTTCGACCATGGCTCAGCGCTCGTAATTGATGCGCCGGCCGAGGAAGAAGAACTGGCAGGCTGCGAGAAGAAGGACGAAGACCATCAGGATGGCCGTCTGGGTGGAGGCGCCGGAAAGATCGAACCCGCGAAAGCCGTCGACATAGATCTTGTAGACGAGCAGCGTGGTCGAGCCGCCCGGACCACCGCCGGTAATGGTGTCGATCAGCGCGAAGACCGAGGTGATGCTTTCGGTGAATTCCAGCACGAAGGTCAGAAAGAGCTGCGGCATGATCAGCGGCAGTTGCACGTCGAAAATGCGGCGCCAGGGGCCGGCGCCATCCATTGCGGCGGCCTGATACATGGTGGGCGGGATCGAGCGCAGACCGGCCAGCAGAATGACGAAATTGAACGGAATACCGCTCCAGACATGCGCCGCCACCAGCGTGACGAAAGCGTCCGTGCCATCGATGCCGGGGTTCCACAGGCCGGGAAACAGCGCATTGAGCGGCGCCATCAATCCCACGAATGGATTGAAGATGAAGGCAAAGACGACACCGATGGAGGCGCCGGCAATGCCTTTCGGCCAGACGAGGATGTTGCGGGCCGGATAGGACATGCCGATCTTGCGATCGGCGGCGATCGCCAGCATCAGCGGCACGACGACGGCGAGCGACGATGCCGTCAGCATGAAGATGACCGTGCGGCCCGTGGCGCCCCAGAACTCGGGATCACCAAGCACGCGCTGAAAATTCTGCAGGCCGACGAATTCCGAACCACCGCCAAACGGCTGCTCGAGGAAAAACGACCAGTAGAAGGCCTGAAAGACCGGCACATAAAAGAACAGCACGATCAGCAGCATCAAGGGAGCCAGCAACAGGACCGGCAGCCAGCGATGGCTGAACATGGAGGATTCCGACGACATGGATCACTTCCAGAATAGAGAAGGCATGGGGCGAGTAACCGCCCCATGCTTGAGAAGTCAGGAGACGCGGATCAGGGAAGCTGTTTGCCCTTGTAGGTCTGCTCGAAACGGCGCAGCAGCTGGTCGCCACGCTTCTTGGTGTTGTCGAGCGCAACCTGCATGGTCTGCTGGCCGGCAAAGGCTTTTTGGGTTTCTTCCATGAAGACTTCGCGGAACTGCACGTAGAAGCCGAGGCGGATGCCGCGCGTGTCAGCCGTGGCCGGCTGGTTCATGGATTCGACGCCGACCTTGGCGGTGGCATACTTTGGCGCGTTCGCCTCGTCGCTCTTGGCGATCGCATCGAGAACATCCGTCGTGACAGGCACGTAACCGGTCGCTGCGGTAAACGACATCTGCTGTTCCGGCTTGCGCAGGAAATCGAGGAAAGCTTTTGCGGCTTCGATCTCGGGTTTGTCGTGACCCTTCATGATGTAGATGGACGCGCCGCCCACAAACGTGTTGTGACGGGTGTAATCCTTGTACATCGGCGCCATGCCGACGGTCAGTTCATACTTGCCTTCGAAAGCCTTGGCGGCAGCGGCGTAGGAACCGGAGGACTGTTCCATCATCGCGCATTCGCCGGCGTTGAAGGCGGCGGTGTAATTGCCGGCCTTGGTATCGGCAGCGAGACGGACGAGACCTTCCTTGCGCCATTCGACGAGGTTGGCGAGGTGTTTTGCAGCAAAAGTGGAGTTGATGACGTATTCGGCGTCGAGGCCGTCATAACCATTGTGTTTCGTGGCGATCGGCAGGCCGTGACGGGCGGAGAACTGCTCCAGTACGCGCCAGGTATCGCCATCGGTCACGAACGGGCAGGCGTTGCCGGCGGCCTTCAGCTTGCGGGCGGCTTCGATAATGCCTTCCCAGGTCGTCGGCGTTTCGGTGACGCCGGCTTTTTCGAGCTCGGTCTTGTTCGTGTAGAACAGCAGCGTCGAGGAATTGTAGGGCTGCGCGAACAGCTTGCCCTTGGAGGTTTCGTAATAGGCGCGGGCACCGGCAATGTAGCTGTCCCACTTGACGTCCGGCATCAGGTCCTGAACCGGCTCGACGGCATCCGACAGCATCAGGTCGAGCGTGCCGGCATCGAAGAACTGGATAAGAACCGGGTGGTTCTTGGCGCGGTAGGCGGCAATCGCCTTCTGCATCGACACTTCGTAGGAGCCCTGGCCGACGCAGTTGACCTTGTGCTCGCTCTGCGACGCATTGAAGGCATCGCATTGCGCCTTGATGGCGACTTCGACATTGCCGGTATTGCCGTACCAGAATTCGATATTGGCGGCCTGCGCGGAGCCTGTTCCCGCCATCACGGCGGCTACGGCCGCCAAAGTAAACCTGTTCATCATCGCCCTCGCCTTTTCGGGTGGACCGGGCCTCGCCCGATCTCTGACGGCGGCTTACTACACTTTGCGTGTAACATTTCCATGACGGAGAAAATGTCTTGAAAATGCAGATATTCGCGGATAAACAGGCATAAGTTGCAGCGTGAATGATGTGATTATTACACTTTTGCAGTAAGGTTTTGTGGCGTGTCAGGTATTTACGTTCCGGAGGCACTGATTGCCCCGCGCTTTTTGCGCGTGAACGAGACGACCGTCGTCTCTCCCAATGAGCGCAAGCTGCTGCAGCTGATCTGGCGCAATCCCGGCATTTCCCGCTCCGAGATCACCGGACATACCGACCTGACCCAGCAATCGGTTCATCGCATCCTCGACCATCTTGCCGAACGCAACATCGTCACTCTCGGCTCAGCCAAACCAGGCATGGGTCGTGGCCAGCCCAGCCCGATGCTGCACCTGAACGGCGCCTGCGCATATGCCTGCGGGATATCGGTCAATACCGACATAATCGGCATCTGCATCGTTGATCTTGCCGGGAAAATCATCGGCGAAAGGGAAGTGCCGCTTCGCGAAACGACAATGCGCCAGGCGCTTCATCTGGTGAAGCAGCAGGTCATCGAACTGCAACAGCACAACAACCTGGCGGAGGAGGATTTCTTCGGTATTGGCTTTGCGATTGCCGGTTATCATGTGGACGGCACGCGCCATAATGCGCCGCTACCTCTTCACGAATGGTCCATGATCGAGCTCGGACCGATAATAGCGGAGCTTTTTGACAGGCCGGCATGGGTGATCAACGGCGGAAAATCTGGCGCCATCGCGGAATCGATGTTCGGGATCGGCCGTTTCATCCGCCATTTCGCCTACCTGAGCTTCAACTACGGCTTCGGCGGCGGCGTGATCATCGACGGAGAACTTCTGCAGGGCGGCAATGGCAATGCCGGTGAATTTTCCGGACTGTATGATGAAATCGAGTCGGAACGACGGCCTGCCCTGCAATACCTGATAGACCAGGTAAATCGTAACGGCATTGACGTGCCCTCGATCCACTACATGCGACGCCATTTCAACCCTGGATGGCCGGGAGTATCGGAGTGGGTGGAGGATGTTACTCCGGCCTATATCCGCCTCGTCAACGCCATTCGCGCGACGCTCGACCCGCAGGCGATCGTCTTTGGCGGCCAGATCCCGCCCTCTCTGGCATCCATGCTGATCGACCGAACGAAGATTTTCGACCGTCCGCGATATGGCATACATCGCGGTGGCCCGAAACTGATCGTGTCGGAGATTGCCAGCGACGCCGCCGCAATGGGAGCTGCCATCATGCCATTCCGGCGCATGTTCTATTAAACTTCACGTACTTCAAGCTCTTGATGAGATTCGAACCGGCGATCCAACAATTGTTTGTGCACCTCGGTTGCGCAGTAGGCATGCGATTACAATCATTTGACACCACCAGCACAACTGGATTGAGATCCCTATCAGTCCGAAGGCAAGGCGTAAGTCGATAGTGGCGAGGTGAAGGTAATCGCCCATAAGGCGAGACGGCTCCCGAAGGCTTTGGCGCCATTCCGAGATACAAGGAATGCGGCGTCGATGTTGGCCTTTCGGTCTGACGCGCGCTCGTCCTGCCGAAGGAAATCACCGCCGGCTGGGAAAAAATCCTCGCCGATACAATGAACGATCCTGCGCTGAAAGAGGCCTACAGGTCGGTCTGGATCGGTTACGCCCATAAAAACAGCGCAGATACCGACACGCTGGTGAAGAAATCCTCCACCATCCTGATCGACCTCGGCAAGGAGCCAGCATGGTCAAATAAGTTCGGAAGGCGTTTCGCACTCCCTGCTCCGGCCCTGCCATCGCTATATCTAACAGACGCTCACGAACGTGATATGGTCCGTTAGCGTTAGTCGTTTGTAGCCGCTGCGCCAGGCCATCGCCGGCATCCCGGCTTACCTCAGGACGAAATGCCGGTCGCCGACTGGCGTGAGCACGGCTTCTGCCGGCGTCGGGTTGGCCTCCACGTCGAAGGCGATCGGGCGGCGATTTCGCTCCACTTTCGGGTCGGGGACCGGTATCGCGGACAGCAACGCCTTCGTGTAAGGATGCTGCGGATTTTCGAAGATCGCCTCGCAGGGACCGATCTCGACGATCCGTCCCCGCAGCATCACGGCGACGCGATGGCAGAGGTAGCGGATCATCGACAGGTCGTGGGCGATGAACAGATAGGTCAGCCCCAGTTCGTCCTGCAGGTCCTGGAACAGGTTGACGATCTGCGCCTGGATCGAGACATCGAGTGCGGTGATCGGCTCGTCGGCAACGATGAAGGCCGGATCGAGCGCGATGCCGCGCGCGATGCAAACACGCTGGCGCTGTCCGCCGGAAAACTCGTGCGGGTAGCGTGTCATGAAGGACGGATCGAGCCCGACCTTGCGAAACAGCGCTGCGACCCTGTCGTTGCGCTCCGACCTGTTGCCGGCAACACCATGCACGATAAGCGGTTCGGCGACGAATTCTCCCACCGTCATCCGCGGATTGAGCGAGGAATAGGGATCCTGGAAGATGATCTGCATGTTGCGCCGATGCGGCTTGAGCAGTGCCTTTGAAAGGCCTGTCAGGTTCTGGCCGTTGAAGATGATGTCGCCGCTGGTCGGCTCTTCCAGCTGCAGCAGAACACGGCCGGTCGTGCTTTTGCCCGAGCCGGACTCGCCGACCAGGCCTAGCGTTTCGCCCGGAAAAATCTCGAAGCTGACATTGTCGACCGCCTTCAACGCCGGTACGGCCGCGCCGAACAGGCTACGTCCGCCGCCGAATGTCTTGCTCAGACGATCGACAATGACGAGGGGCTTGTCCGGCATTGCCATGGTCTTCTCCGCGCTCATATCCCAGCCTCCCGGTTGCGCAATTCTTTGCGCAAATCGTACCAGACGGCTGCCTCGTGGCCCGCGACGCTGCCATCGACCTGCCGCAGGGGCGGCGTTTCGCGCATGCAGCGCTCAGTGGCGAATGCGTTGCGCGGCGCAAACGGATCGCCGACGGGTTTCTCGATCAGGTTCGGCGGGTTTCCGGGGATCTGGTATAGCCGCGTCTCGCCGCGCTTGCCGCCATGCGGCAGCGATTTCAGCAGACCCCATGTATAGGCGCTGCGCGGATCCTCGAATACGATATCGACCGGGCCTCGCTCCATGATGCGGCCGCCATACATGACCTGGATCGTGTCAGCGAGCCCCGCCACCACGCCCATGTCGTGGGTGATCCAGATGACCGTGGTGCCGATCTTCTTCTTCAGGTCTCGGACGAGGTCGAGGATCTGCGCCTGCACGGTCACGTCAAGTGCCGTCGTCGCCTCGTCGGCGATCAGCAGTTTCGGATTGCAGGAAATGCCGATGGCGATCATCACTCGCTGGCGCATGCCGCCGGAAAATTCGTGCGGATACTGGCCGATGCGGGCGCGCGCATTGGGAATGCCGACCAGTTCCAGCAGTTCCACCACCCGCTCGCGCGCCTGGGTTTTCGACAGGTTGAAATGCCGCCGCAGCGGTTCGGCGATCTGGCGTTCTATGGTCAGGACCGGGTTGAGCGAGGTCATCGGGTCCTGGAAGACGAAACCGATTTCCTTGCCGCGCAGATCGAAGAGTTCCCGCTGCGAGAGCTTCAGCAGATCCCGCCCCTTGAAATAGACCTCGCCGCTGACAATGCGGCCGGGCGGCCGGGCGATCAGCCCCACCATCGAGAGCGCATGAACGCTCTTGCCGGAGCCGGATTCACCGACGATGCCGAGCGTTTCGCCCTCCTCGATCGTGTAGGAAACATCGTTGACGGCATGCACGACGCCGGCAGGCGTATCGAAGACGACCGTGAGGTTGCGGATATCGAGAAGCGGTGCCATGGCGTCAGAGCTCCGAAAGACCGTTGGAAGAGGCAGGCGAGGCGTTCATCGCGCAGTCCTCAGTTTCGGGTCGAAATAGTCGCGCAGCCAGTCGCCGAGCAGGTTCACGCTGAGGACCGTCAAAAGGATGGCAAGTCCCGGGAAGGTCACTATCCACCACGCGGTCGTGATGTAGACGCGGCCATCGGCGAGCATCCGGCCCCAGCTCGGGCTGGGCGGCTGGACGCCGAGACCGAGGAAGGACAGTGCCGCATCCATGATGATGATGCGCGCAAGCTCAAGCGTCGCGATCACCAGAACCGGCGTCATGACGTTGGGCAGCAGATGCTTGATCATGATCCGCCATGTTCCCGCGCCGATCGCATGGGCCGACAGGATGAACTCGCGTTCGCGCAGCGCCAGCACCTGACCCCGGATGATGCGGGCGTAGCGCAGCCAACTGGTCAGCGCCAGGATGATCACCAGGTTCTGCGTCGAGGCGCCGACCGCCGCCACGACCAGCAGGGCGAGCAGCATCAGCGGCAGGGCGAGCTGAATGTCCACGACGCGCATCAGGATGCGGTCGACGGTGCCGCGATAATAGCCGGCAACGATGCCGAGCAGAGTTCCGACCGCACCGCCGAGCACGACGGCCCCGGCTGCGATCAGGAGCGTCGTACGGCTGCCATGCAATATCCGCGAAAGGATGTCGCGGCCGAGTTCATCGGTTCCGAGCGGATGGGCGCCGGGCGAGAATATACCGGTCCAGGTGGGGGCGACCATGCGCGACGTCAGGCTCGATCGGGTCGGCGACGGCAGGCCCAGATAGGGCGCCAGGATGGCCCCGGCGACGAAGAGCATGACCAGCACGAAGCCGAAAAGTCCGGCACGGCTTCTGAAAAGGGCGGAGAGGAAAGACTTCATGATCCGGCTCAGCCTCGACGAATACGGGGATCGAGCACGCCATAGAGCAGATCGACCAGAAGGTTGACGAAAACGAAGATCGCGGCGACGAGCGTCACACCGGCCTGGATGACCGGAAAGTCCTGCGCCTGGATGGCCTGGACGATGACGCGCCCCACGCCCGGCCATGCGAACACGGTCTCGATGACGACCGAACCGCCCAGCAACTCGCCGGCAATGATGCCGATCATCGTGACGACGGGGATGAGCGCATTTCGGGCGATATGCCAGAAGAACACTGTGCGCGGCATCAGCCCCTTGGCGCGTGCTGTGCGCACATAGTCTTCACGCATGATGTCGAGCAGCGACGAGCGCAGCAGGCGGGCAATTGACGCGGAAACGAAGACCGAAAGCGTCAGGCCCGGCAGGATGTAATGCATCCAGGTGCCAGCGCCGCCGGTCGGCAGCACGCCCAATTCCACCGAAAACAGCAGGATCAGCATGATGCCGAGCCAGAAGGTCGGGGTCGCCTGCCCCAGAAGGGCGGCAATCATGACGACGAGTTCCGCCACCGTGCCGCGCATCAATGCGGCGATAGCGCCTGCCGCAGCACCGATCAGCGTGCCGAACAGCAGTGCCAGGCCGGCAAGCGAGGCCGTTGCCGGCATCCGCTCCAATACCACATCCAGCGCCGGCCGCGTGTGCTGGAAGGAAGTGCCGAAATCACCCTTCAGCATCGAATAGAGCGAATGGAAATATTGCTCCAGCAACGGTCGGTCGAGACCGAGCGCTGCGCGCAGATTGTCGATTTCCACCTGGCCCGCGCCGACCGGCACGAGAAGCACGGCGGGATCGCCAAGGATGCGGCTTACGAAAAAGACGATCGTCACCACGCCCCAGATGGCGATGAAGGCCTCGACCAACTTGGTCAGCAGATAACGCGTCATGTCCGGCCTCCGGCGCGTGCGGCGGCGAGGATCGGTCCTGCCTGTTGTTTATGAATCATCGTCATGCGTTTCCAGAAAATCACGAGACCGGGTCGTTAAGCTACCCATGAAAGCAGATCGTTCTCATTTTCGAAGCGCCTGCCGTAAAGCGCGTTGACGACGGTAAGGCCCGCCCTGTGCAGCGGCACGGCAACGCCGCGCTTTTCGGCGAGCGCTATCACCGGCACGATGCCGAAGGGCACGTCCTCGGTAACAAAGCGGGTATCGGTCGAGACCGGTCCCGGCGGCCCCTTGCGCTTTTCATGGACGGCTGCCGCCATCTGCGCAAGCGACATCCCCGGCTCGAAGCCGAATGTCAGATGATAATGCTCGTGAACCGTGCGCACGGTGACGCCATAAGCTTCCGCGACCGCCAGCCTTTCGGCATCGAGCGCCTCGATCATCCGCGCGACCGAGGGCGTGATGCCATCGTAATTGGCCCAGTATTCGGCCTTCTCTATGCGGGTGAAATTACAGAGCGCGCTGGCCAGATGGATCGGCGGATTGAGGTTGCTGAGCGCGATTGCAGTGATGTCCCCGACCTCGCCGAACCTGTCGCCGAAAAGGGTTCGGCAGATCGACACCGCCGACCCGGCGGCATTCGCCGGCAAGACGGCCGCCTCGAGGCGGGACCGGATGCCACCGATCGCGATGCTGCGAGGGCCGGAGCTGCGCGACATCAGTGCCGTGGTTGCCCAGGCGACCACAGGCGCAGCGACGCCACGCTCCTTCAGCTTCAGCGAAAGATAGCTGGCGCTTAGCGACAGCTGCGCGCTGACGATGAATGTTTGACCGCTGCTGGCAAAAGGAGCGACTGCATCGATGACCGCCTTGTGCCCATAGCCGGGCACCGCGATGATCACGACCTGCGCATGTTC
>DLSX01000225.1:0-242 GCA_002500765.1 Neorhizobium sp. UBA7851 | reverse complement strand
GAGGGCAATGCCGCCACATCCGACGATACCAATGCGCATGCCTGTTCCCCTTTTATTGGCATCTGCTTGTTGGCATCGGCGCGCCGAAATCTGTCCGGCGCGCGCGATTGTTCTCAGATTTCCAGGCCGTAGATCTCGCGGGCCGCCTTTTCCGAAATGCGGCCCTCGCGCAGGTCCTTGCGCACCAGGTCGCGGTCGCGCTCCTTAGGGTCGCCGTAGCCGCCACCGGAAGAGGCGACCAT
>DLSX01000171.1 GCA_002500765.1 Neorhizobium sp. UBA7851 | reverse complement strand
TCACATTGCCGGGCTGTTGCCCTGAAGGTGAAGGGCCAGGGGTGGGGGCCGGTGCCTGCGCGCTTGGTGCCGGGCCTTTCGGTGCGGCCCCCGTTGCCGGCGGCGTTTGTGCCGATGCGATGGAGACCGAGCCCAGCGCGATGAGGGCAATAAGGCTTGCGCCGATAAGGGAGGGACGACCCATGGAAACCTCTGGTTCGAATCAATGCGGCTTATCCTGTCGCTCGGGACGCGAATTGGAAAGCCTCGCCGAGTTTTCAGCGGAGTACGGCGAAAGTAGGACCCTGTTCAAGTCACAAGGATGTCGCCGCCTTCAAAATCTGGTGGAATTTGTCAGCCGAAAGAGCTTATCCTCAGTTTAGGCTGCGACTCTGTGGAGGGAGGTGTGGTCTGTTACGGAGGAAATTCAACCACAGGTCGGCGCGTGCCTTCAATGCGCGAAATGCCGCAGGGGCATTTGTCGCAAGGCGTTGCGGATATAAGCAAACTATGGTTGAACCAAGTTCATATAGCTTGGAGACTGCGTAAGATTTGATCTGGATCACATGCGTGGGGAGAAAGTTTGTGATGAACAGGGCTTATGCGATGATGATGGCGATCATCTGTCTTATCACCGCCCCGATTGCGGGGCTGGTGACCGCTTCGGTGGCGCATGCGGACCAGCCGCATCCCTGGCAAATGGGGCTTCAGGCGCCAGCAACCGAGATCATGCACCAGATAAGCTGGTTCGAGAAATACACGCTCTGGTTCATCGTTCCGGTCACGCTTTTCGTCCTGGCGCTGCTGATCGTCGTCGCCGTGAAATTCCGCGCCGACAAGAACCCGACACCATCGCGAACCAGCCACAACACGACGATCGAGATCGTCTGGACCGTGGCGCCGGTGCTGATTCTCTTCATGCTGGCCATCCCGTCCTTCAATCTTCTGAACGCCCAGCTCGAAATTCCCGAGACCGACATGACGGTAAAGGCCACGGCCACCCAGTGGCAGTGGAATTACGAATATGAGGGATCCGGCCAAGGGGAGGGGGCGTCTCCGGTTGCCTTCGACAGCTATATGCTGAAGGAGCCGGATCGCGCTGCTGCCGGCAAGACGGATATGGCGGTCTATCCGCGGCTTCTTGCCGTAGACAATGAAATGATCATCCCTGTAGGCAAGACGGTACGCCTGCTCGTCACTGCCGCTCCGACCGATGTCATCCATGCATTCGCCATGCCGGCCTTCGGCGTCAAGATAGATGCCGTTCCGGGCCGCCTCAACGAAACCTGGTTCCGCGCCGAGCGCGAGGGTCTTTATTACGGACAGTGTTCCGAGCTTTGTGGCAAGGACCACGCTTACATGCCGATCGCGATCCGCGTCGTCTCCGAAGACAAATATACCGCCTGGCTTGCCGCCGCCGCAAATGATCTGCCTGGAGCCTACAAGGCGCTTCTGGCATCTGCGGACAACAAAACTGCAGCCGACGTCGATGTCGCTGCAAACGATGTCAAGTAAGGGGAGGCGAGATCAATGGCTGAAACGACACATCACGACGACCATTCCCATCGCGCAGCCCATGACGACGCGCATGCGCATGGCGAGCATCACCACAAGCCGGGCTTTGCCGCCCGCTGGCTGTTCTCGACCAACCACAAGGACATCGGCACGCTCTATCTGATCTTCGCGATCATCGCCGGCATCGTCGGCGGCCTTCTGTCGGTCGCGATGCGCATGGAGCTGCAGGAACCGGGTATCCAGATCTTCCACGGCCTGGCCTCGATTGTCTACGGCTTCGAGGGCGATGCCGCGATCGATGGCGGCAAGCACATGTTCAATGTGTTCACTACCGCTCACGCGCTGATCATGATCTTCTTCATGGTCATGCCCGCGATGATCGGCGGTTTCGCCAACTGGATGGTGCCGATCATGATCGGCGCCCCGGACATGGCTTTCCCGCGTCTCAACAACATTTCCTTCTGGCTGATCGTACCGGCCTTCCTGCTTCTGGTCATGTCGATGTTCGTCGAAGGCCCGGCAGGCGCCTATGGCGCAGGCGGCGGCTGGACCATGTATCCGCCGCTTTCGACGTCGGGCCATCCGGGGCCGGCAGTGGATCTCGCGATCTTCTCGCTGCATGTCGCCGGCGCTTCGTCCATTCTCGGCGCGATCAACTTCATCACCACCATTTTGAACATGCGCGCACCGGGCATGACGCTGCACAAGATGCCGCTCTTTGCCTGGTCGGTGCTGGTGACTGCCTTCCTTCTGCTTCTGTCGTTGCCGGTTCTCGCCGGTGCCATCACGATGGCGCTGACCGACCGCAACTTCGGCACGACCTTTTTCTCGCCGGAAGGTGGCGGCGACCCGATCCTCTACCAGCACCTGTTCTGGTTCTTCGGTCACCCGGAAGTCTATATCCTCATCCTGCCCGGCTTCGGCATTGTCAGCCACATCGTCTCGACCTTCTCGAAAAAGCCGGTCTTCGGTTATCTCGGCATGGCCTATGCGATGGTCGCGATCGGTGCAGTCGGCTTCGTCGTCTGGGCACACCACATGTACACGGTCGGCCTGTCGCTCGATGCACAGCGCTACTTCGTCTTCGCAACCATGGTCATCGCGGTGCCGACGGGCATCAAAATCTTCTCCTGGATCGCGACGATGTGGGGCGGTTCGATCACATTCACCACGCCGATGATGTGGGCGATCGGCTTCATCTTCCTGTTCACTGTCGGTGGCGTCACCGGCGTGCAACTGGCCAATGCCGGTCTCGACCGTTCGCTGCACGACACCTATTATGTCGTGGCCCATTTCCACTACGTTCTGTCACTCGGCGCGGTCTTCGCCATCTTTGCCGCCTGGTATTACTGGTTCCCGAAAATGTTCGGCTACATGTATAACGAAGCGATCGGCAAGCTGCATTTCTGGGTCATGTTCGTTGGCGTGAACCTGGTCTTCTTCCCGCAGCATTTCCTCGGCCTTGCCGGCATGCCGCGCCGTTATATCGATTACCCGGATGCTTTTGCCGGCTGGAACTACGTGTCCTCGATCGGCTCCTACATCTCATTTGTGGGTGTACTCATATTCCTCTTCGGCGTATGGGAAGCCTTCGCAAAGAAGCGGGTTGCCGGTGATAACCCCTGGGGCGAAGGTGCGACCACGCTGGAATGGCAGCTGTCGTCGCCACCGCCCTATCACCAATGGGAACAGCTTCCCCGCATCAAGTAAGAGCTTAAACACCGGGCGTCTGGGAGGCGCCCGGCATGTCGTCAGGATTTAAGTTGAAATGACCGTCATCGATACCACACATGCACTTGGCAACGAGGAAGGCAAGCTCCTTTCCGAGGCGGATGCGCGCGACTATTTCGCGCTTTTGAAGCCTCGGGTCATGTCGTTGGTGGTTTTCACCGCCTTTGCCGGCCTTGTTCTTGCTCCGGGCGAGATCAATCCGGTTCTGGCGATCATCTCTATCCTCTGCATCGCCGTTGGTGCTGGTGCCTCCGGCGCGCTCAACATGTGGTACGATGCCGATATCGATGCGGTGATGACGCGCACTGCAAAGCGCCCGATCCCCGCCGGCCGCATCCGCCCCAATGAGGCGCTTGCCTTCGGCCTGACGCTGTCGGCCTTCTCGGTTGCCATCCTCGGCCTTGCCGTCAACTGGTTCGCCGCCGGCCTGCTCGCCTTCACCATCTTCTTTTATGCCGTCGTCTACACGATGTGGTTGAAGCGCTCGACGCCGCAAAACATCGTCATCGGCGGTGCTGCCGGTGCTTTCCCACCCATGCTCGGCTGGGCCTGCGTCACCGGTGGCGTGTCGCTCGACAGCATCATCCTGTTCATGATCACCTTCATGTGGACCCCGCCGCATTTCTGGGCGCTGGCTTTGTTCAAGATGCGCGATTACGGCTCCGTCGGCATTCCGATGATGCCGAATGTCGTCGGCCAGCGGTCGACCAAGATCCAGATGGTCGTTTATTCGGTCCTCATGGCAGCTGTCGTCGCCGCGCCGACCTTCACCGGTCTCGCCAGCATAGGCTACGGCATCTTTACCGGCATTCTGAGCCTCATCTTCATCTACTATTCGATCCTGGTCCTGCGCATGCCCGAGGATGACGAGAAGATGGTTCCGGCGAAGAAGATGTTCTTCTATTCGATCTTCTATCTTTTCGCGGTCTTCTCCGCGATTCTCTTCGATCATGTAGCGGCCGGTTTAAGTGAGTTCCTCGGAGGATTTCTGTGATTGACACCGTAAAGCTCAGCGAGACACAGAAGAAGTCGCGGCGAAACCGCAATGTGGCGCTCGGCCTTGTTCTTGCAGGGCTTTGCGTTCTTTTTTACGTAATTACGCTCGTCAAGGTCGGCGGGTTCTGGAACTAGGCTGAGTATCGGAGCCGAATGGAGCTAAGGGAGGAGCGACATGGCAGGCGAAATTCAAGGCGGTCAGACAGGGCAATCAAAGCGGGTCAGCAATGCCTCGATCTTTGCCGGTTGTGCCGTCTTCGTTTTCGGCATGGTCGGCGCCGCTTATGCTGCGGTTCCGCTCTATCGCCTTTTCTGTCAGGTCACGGGATACGGCGGCACGACGCAGCGTGTTGAACAATATTCGGCAACCGTGCTCGACCGCACCATTCAGGTCACTTTCGACGCCAATATATCGAGCGGCCTGAACTGGGATTTCAAGCCGGCGAAAAACGTGCAGCCGAAGATCGGCGAAACCATCCAGGTCGAATATGCGGCGACCAACCGCTCGCCGGTCGCGACCACCGGCACCGCCGTCTTCAACGTCACGCCCATGGAAGCCGGCGCCTATTTCAACAAGGTGCAATGTTTCTGCTTTACCGAACAGACGCTTGCGCCTGGCGAAAGCGTTTCCATGCCCGTCGTCTTTTATGTCGATCCGGAGATCGTCAAGGCGGAGGAAACCAAGAATATCAAGACGATTACCCTGTCCTATTCCTTCTATCCGAGCGAGCCGGCAAAGCCCGTCGCCGCGGTGAATAGGGATGAGACAAAGGGTGAAAGCAAGCTTTGAGAGGAGCGCTTGCGGAAAATTCCGCGGGCGGTGGAGAGGCATTCATCGGGGATTTTGACATGGCAGACGCGCATCAGAAAAATCACGACTACCACATCATCGATCCGAGCCCCTGGCCGCTTCTGGCTGCGATCGGCGCTTTCGTCATCACCTTCGGCGGTGTCGGTTACATGCGCTACCTCAAGGGTAGCGAATTCCACATGTTCGGCCTCAACTGGGCAACTCCCTGGGTTTTCTTCATCGGCCTTGCGATCATCCTCTACGTGATGATCGGCTGGTGGGCGGACACGATCAAGGAAGGGCGTGAAGGTCATCACACCCGCGTGGTATCCTTGCACCTGCGCTACGGCATGATCATGTTCATCGCGTCTGAAGTGATGTTCTTCGTCGCTTGGTTCTGGGCCTTTTTCGACGCCAGCCTCTATCCCGGCGAGGCGATCCAGGCTGCCCGTGTCGAGGCGCTCGGCGGGCAATGGCCGCCCAAGGGTATCGAGGTTCTCGATCCCTGGCACCTGCCGCTCTACAACACGATCATCCTGCTTCTCTCCGGCACCTGCGTGACCTGGGCGCATCACGCGCTTTTGCACAACGACCGCAAGGGTCTGATCACCGGTCTGTCGCTGACGGTCGCGCTCGGCATCCTCTTCTCGGCCGTGCAGGCGTATGAATATGCCCACGCCCCCTTCGAATTTGCCAATTCCATCTATGGTGCCACCTTCTTCATGGCGACCGGCTTCCACGGTTTCCACGTGCTGATCGGCACCATTTTCCTGATCGTCTGCCTGATCCGCGCCATCAATGGTGGCTTCACCCCCGAACGCCATTTCGGCTTCGAGGCTGCTGCCTGGTACTGGCATTTCGTCGACGTGGTCTGGCTGTTCCTGTTCTTTTCCATCTATATCTGGGGCGGTTGGGGCGCGCCGTTGGCGCAGCTGTGATGGGGGGGCGGGACAGGGCTGCCCCTTCTCCGCCTGTCGGCACCTTCTCCCTGTAATGGCGGGGAGAAGGACTCAAGTCGCACAGTTTTCGACTATCGTCAAAGTTGAACGGGGCGCGTCCCCTCTTGCCGCTTGCGGGGAGAAGGTTACGGTGAGGGGCTAGTTCTCCGCGTGTGACTTCGTTTGAGATTGGTCCTAAGCAAAGAAATGAAGCCCATCCTCACCACTACCCTCATCCTCCTCTCCCTCGCCATCCTCGTCACTCTCGGCACATGGCAGGTGGAACGGCTGAACTGGAAGGATGGCCTTCTCGCCGATATCGCCGCGCGCCGCGCTGCCGAGCTGGTATCGCTTGCGCAGATCGAGCAGAGGGAAGCGGCCGGTGACGATATCGAATATCGCCGCATCGCGCTGTCCGGCACATTCGATCACACGAAGGAACGGCATTTCTTCGCCACGTTCGAAGGTCGCACCGGCTTTTATGTATACACGCCGATGACGCTGCCGGACGACCGCAAGATCTTCGTCAATCGCGGCTTCGTGCCTTACGAAATGAAGGAAAAGGCGACGCGGGCGGCAGGCGAGGTGTCGGGCGAACAGGCGATCACGGGTTACGCCCGTGCAAAACTCTCCGGCAAACCGTCCATGCTGGTTCCGGATAACGATCTCTCCAAGAACATCTTCTATTGGAAAGACCTCGATGCCATGGTCGCAAGCACCGGGCTTTCCGACGTCATTCCCTTTTTCGTCGATGTCGATTCATCCGTTATCAACCCTGGCGGCTGGCCGAAGGGCGGCGTGACGCAGTTCGACCTTCCCAACAACCATCTGCAATATGCCGCGACATGGTATGGTCTGGCCGCAGCACTGCTGGCCGTGGTTTTCGCCATGTGGTGGCGCAGCCGCAAACCCGCATCATCACCGGCTGGAGAAGGTCGATAACGACATTTTCTGTTGGCGCGCCTCAATTGCCTCGCCTATATGAGGCCTTAGGCATTTTCCAACAGCGGATGCGGAATGAACATTCAGGTCACCAAACCGGCTCTTTCGATCAGGCTTTGCGGTCCGCGCGGTTTCTGCGCCGGTGTCGACAGGGCGATCCAGATTGTCGTGCTGGCGCTGAAGCAATATGGTGCGCCGGTCTATGTTCGCCACGAGATCGTCCATAACCGCTATGTCGTCGAGGGGCTGGAAGCGAAGGGCGCTGTCTTCGTCGAAGAACTGCACGAGATTCCGGAAGAACATCGCCAGCAGCCGGTCGTCTTTTCCGCTCATGGCGTGCCGAAATCGGTTCCCGAAGATGCACAGGCGCGCAATCTCTTTTATCTGGATGCGACCTGCCCGCTGGTCTCCAAGGTCCATAAACAGGCCATGCGCCATCAGCGCCTCGGCCGCCATGTCGTCCTGATCGGCCATGCCGGCCACCCGGAAGTCATCGGCACGATGGGACAATTGCCGCCTGGTACCGTTTCGCTCGTCGATACGATCGCCGATGCCGAAGCCTATATGCCGGAAGATCCGGATAATCTCGGTTATGTGACCCAGACGACGCTCTCGGTCGATGATACGGCCGGCGTCATCGCCAAGCTGCAGGAGCGTTTCCCCAACCTGACGGCACCTGCCGCCGACAGCATCTGCTATGCCACCACCAACCGCCAGGAAGCGGTGAAGGAAGCCGCTCCCGGCTGCGATCTCTTCATCGTCGTCGGCGCCCCGAATTCCTCCAATTCCAAGCGCCTCGTCGAAGTGGCCTTGAGGGCAGGGGCCAAGCGCTCGCTGCTCGTCCAGCGCGCCTCCGAGCTGAACTGGGACGAGATTGGCGCGATCCGCACGCTTGGCCTTTCCGCCGGTGCATCGGCCCCGGAAGTCATCGTCGATGAGATCATCGCCGCTTTCAAGGAACGGTTTTCAGCCGAGATCGAACTGGCGATCACCGCCGAGGAGACCGAAAATTTCCTCGTCAACCGCGAGCTTCGCTCCGTGCCGCTGACCGTCGAGGATATGGCCTGGGTTAATGGCGATCGGCCACTGTCGGCGAGCGCAGAGCAGCCTGCCGAATAATTCGTGGCGGCCCCTCATTCGCCTGCCGGCACCTTCTTCCGGTAACGACGGGGAGAAGGACGCAAGTTGCAAGGTTTCGGCCCTCTCTGGCGCTGAGTTTGGCACGTTCCCTCTCTCCGCCTGCGGAGAGAGGGTTAGGGTGAGGGGCAAGCCTGAGACAGGCCGGATCGTTTTTCACAATCCCACTTCCCACAAGATGCCCGGCAAGGCAGATGGGGTTACACTTCCGGCAGATGATTCTGCCCCTTGACCGACTGTGAGACCGCCTTGGCCGTTTATACCGACATCACCGAAATCGACCTCAAGCACTTTCTGGCGCAGTATGACGTCGGCGAGCTGACCTCCTACAAGGGCATTGCCGAGGGCGTCGAGAATTCCAACTTCCTGCTGCACACGACCAGGGATCCGCTGATCCTGACACTCTATGAAAAGCGGGTGGAAAAGTCGGACCTGCCGTTTTTCCTAGGTCTCATGCAGCATCTGTCGGAACATGGCCTGTCTTGCCCACTGCCGCTGCCGCGCCGTGATGGCGAGCTTCTGGGCGAGCTTTCCGGCCGTCCGGCGGCCCTCATCTCCTTCCTCGAAGGCATGTGGCTGAGAAAGCCTGAAGCGAAACATTGCCGTGAAGTCGGCAAGGCGCTGGCCGGAATGCATCTTGCCGGTGAAGGTTTCGAAATAAAGCGACCGAATGCGCTGTCGCTCGAAGGCTGGAAGACCCTGTGGAAAAAGTCGGCTGCACGCGCCGATGAGGTCGAAACCGGCCTCGAGCGGGAAATCACTGCCGAGCTGGCTTTCCTTCAGGCTCACTGGCCGAAGAACCTGCCTGCGGGCGTCATCCATGCCGACCTCTTCCAGGATAATGTCTTCTTCCTAGGTGACGAGCTTTCAGGCCTGATCGACTTCTATTTCGCCTGCAACGACCTGCTTGCCTATGACGTCTCGATCTGCCTCAATGCCTGGTGCTTCGAGAAGGACGGTTCCTACAACGTCACCAAGGGTTCGGCGCTGCTCGAAGGTTATTACTCGGTGCGGCCGCTCTCGGATGCGGAGCGCGATGCACTTCCGGTCCTCGCCCGCGGCTCCGCCCTGCGCTTCTTCCTCACCCGCCTTTACGACTGGCTCACCACGCCGGAAGGCGCACTAGTGGTGAAGAAGGATCCGCTGGAATATCTGCGGAAACTGCGCTTCCACCGCCAGATTTCCTCCGTCGCCGAATATGCGCCGGTAATCGAGGTGGCACCATGAAACAGGTTGAGATTTTCACCGATGGTGCCTGCTCGGGCAATCCAGGTCCCGGCGGCTGGGGCGCCATCCTGCGTTATGGCGAAACGACCAAGGAACTGAACGGCGGCGAGGCGGAAACCACCAATAACCGTATGGAATTGCTGGCCGCGATCAGCGCGCTGAATGCGCTTAAAAGCGCCTGCGAGGTCGATCTCCACACCGACAGCAAATATGTCATGGACGGTATTTCCAAGTGGATTTTCGGCTGGAAGAAGAACGGTTGGAAGACTGCGGACAAGAAGCCGGTCAAGAATGGCGAACTCTGGCAACAGCTCGATGCCGCCAACCAGCGCCACAAGGTCAAGTGGCACTGGGTCAAGGGTCATGCCGGCCACCCGGAAAATGAACGCGCCGACGAGCTCGCGCGTCTCGGCATGGCGCCGTTCAAGAAGCCCAATTTCGGTCGGTCGCTGCTGGTGAAGTAAGCCCCGGCGAAGATGGTCGGTTCGAACTCAAGGCATCCCGGTTTTACCGATAACGTCTCGGCGTCAGCTTGCGCGCTTGCCATCGTGTCATGACCGCCTATGGTGATCATGGCAAAATCGGGGCACGATCAAGGGAGACCATGCATGATCCTTCACTGTGTTTTTCTGCGGTTCAAGTCCGCTTTGTCGGCCGCGGAAAAGGATGAGATTTACGCGGCGATCGCGGGGCTGAAGACAGTCGTGCCCGGTATTCTGGATATCAAATATGGTCCGAATGTTTCGACCGAGGGCCTGAATGGCGGTTTTCTCGATGGTTTCATCGTCACCTTCGAAAGCCCGGAGGCACGCGACACTTATTTGGCCGCACCGGATCACATAGCCGTTGCAGAGCGTATCGTCGCTTCGGCGGATGGCGGCCTGTCAGGGCTCATCGTCTACGATTTGGCAGTGTGAGTTGAGAGTTTGAGGCGGCTGCCCCTCTCCCCGAGAACAAGGAAAGGCCCTGTACTAGATGAGAGGCAGCCTGCGTACCGGGCCTAGTTCTCAGAGCTGCTCCAGCATTGCAGCTGCACCCGAAACAGTCGCTTGGCCGGGGCTTTCTTCGATATTCAGAGTCTTCACTACGCCATCGTCGACCAACATCGAATAGCGCTTGGAGCGTACGCCCAGGCCACCGCCGGAAAGGTCGATGTCGAGGCCCATGGCCTTGGTGAATGATGCGTCAAAATCGGCGAGGAAATGGATCTTGCCGAGCGCGTTGGACTGCTGCGCCCAAGCGCCCATCACATGCCAGTCGTTGACAGCGACAACGGCGATATCATCGACGCCGCGTGCCAGGATCGCGTCGCGGTTTTCCAGATAGCCGGGCAGATGGTTCAGCGTGCATGTGGGCGTGAATGCTCCAGGAACGGCAAAGAGCACAACCTTCTTGCCGGCGAAAAGATCGCCGATCGTAACCTCGACCGGACCGTCGGTGGTCTTCTCCTTGAATTTTGCTTCGGGAAGTTTGTCGCCTGCTGCGATTGTCATGTCGTTTCTCCTGCCAATGCGATCGCCCGCGCGACCGTCGGCGGCACTATAAAGTTGGCGAATGGCAAGACAATAGAGCTCGCTGCCTGCCGCGCAAATGTGTGCAGCGGGTTGCCATCAGGACGCGGGCAGCGAAAAAGGCGACCTACTCGAAGGCAAGCGATGTTTCCATCGCGCGCTTGCCGGCCAGAACGAGAATACCCCAACGCTTGCCTTTCATGTGGTAATCCTTCGGCAGTCTACCCACCGGCAACTCGAGCGAGTAGCTTTCTTCCTCTCGCGCTCCCTTGCCATCGCTGAAAAGCACATGCCCTTCCGGCCCGGTCACAATCACCTGCGGCTTTTTCGGTGCATCCTTCGGTAGCTGAAGCCTCAGGTACAGCGTATCTCCATCGGAAGAGACTGCGTAATGCGTCACGGAAAAATCGGCGGCAGGCGCTTCCGGCAGCTTGGCTTCGGCATCGTTGATGATCATCGCTTCGGCAAACGAGGTCCCTGCGTCAGCTTGCAGTGAAAGATTGAAATCTGCCTGGAAGGGAATGCAGATATTGCGGCAGATACCGATAAACGCCGATGCGGTGATTGCAGACGGCTGGTTTGCGTCCTTCACCGACAGTTCGAACGGAAAGCTGACAGGCATATCGTAGCCGACGTCACGTATCTCTCCGTTGTCGAAGAGCCGTGGCACCGGATAGGACATGTTTTTCAGGCTGACGCCGGATGTTTCCGGGAAAGAGATATGCGGTGGGATGCCAGCATCGCCGGGCTCTCGCCAATAGGTGATCCATCCGGCCTTGGGTTCAATCTGCAGCGCGCCGCGCACTATGCCGCGCGCATCGGGGGCGAGGGCGACAATGCGCATGCGGCCGCCTTCGTTGGTGGCCCAGTCCGTTGTTTCCGCCTGCGCGGCTGTCGGCATAACGGGAGCCGCAAGCAGCAGCGAGGCGGCGATTGCAATGCGTCGGATGATGAAAGTGGTCGAGATCATGGAAGTCGATTTATCCCAGCAATTCCCTGGTCGCCAGCGGCGTCTCGCACAAACCGATCATTTTCGGTTGAATGATATCCCGGACTGCCCCATCTTGCATATCACGGGCCGCCTGATGCGGTCGCCGCCACACGGGAGGCTCAATGGGAATTTCGGCACTGAGAGACAAGCGTGAACGCGGTTTTCTGGATGGCCAGTTTCTGATTGCCATGCCTGGTGTTCAGGACGGCAATTTCGCGCGCAGTGTCGTTTATATCTGCGCCCACTCGGCAGCGGGCGCCATGGGATTTATTATAAACAGACAACAGGATCTGTCTTTCCCGGATGTGCTCGAACATTTGAAAATTGTCGACGGGCCATACTCTGGTTTCCTCTCCGAAGAGATGCGCAATTTCCCGGTTCTTTATGGCGGCCCGGTGGAAACGGGCAGGGGCTTCGTCCTGCATTCCGATGATTTTTCAAGCGAATCCTCTATTCCGGTCAGCGACGAGATCTCGCTGACCGCGACGCTCGATATCCTGAGGGCAATTGCTGAAGGGAGAGGCCCGAAACGGGCAAGCCTTCTGCTTGGTTATGCCGGCTGGGGGGCGGGCCAGCTCGAGGCGGAGATCAGCAATAATGGCTGGCTCAATTGCGCGCCGCAGGACGACATCATTTTCGATTCCAGTGTCGATACGAAATATGAGCGCGCGCTCGCTCTCATGGGTGTCAGCCCGGAAATGCTGTCCACCGAAGCCGGCCACGCTTGAACGGTTTTTATGGAACGATATCAATCGCCCGGAGTTCTATTGTCGCAAGGCGCGAAAGCGGCGCCAGAAGAACAAAGGAGAATCCGTATGGGTAGCACCGGCGATAAAATGGCAGGCAAGGGCAACGAGATTGCCGGCAAGGTCAAGCAGGCCGCGGGCGATCTGAGCGATAATCCGAAGCTCAAGGCAAAGGGTAACGCGCAGGAAGCCAAGGGACATGCACAGCAGGCCAAGGGCAAGATCAAGGAAGCCGGTAAGGACTTTGTTGATCGCCTCTGATACCGGGAGCTGACCATCCCCGAGAATGCAGGATCTCTGATGATCCAAAAATGATCTCCAGTCATTTTAATGAAACCTGTTTCGGCCATGCCGGAGCAGGTTTTCTCTATGTCCTTCCCTCCTTTGACGCGGACCGGCCCATGCGCCTCTATGATTGCGATTGCTGCGGACAACCCATCCATTTCGATAACCGGGACTGCGTGAATTGCGGTTCGCGACTGGCCTTCGTGCCGGAAACATTGGCCATGCACGCGCTTCAGCCGGTTGAGGGCAAGGAGAGCTGGTCACTGTTTACCCGGCCGGAACAGCAGGTAAGGCTTTGTGCCAATGCGGCCATGGACATCTGTAACTGGACTGTTCTGGCGGACGATCCGAACCCCTTCTGCCCCGCCTGCCGGCATAATCGCCTTGTACCGGATGCCTCCACGGAGGAAGGCTTGAGACAGTGGCGGCGCATCAGCCAGGCCCAGCGTCATCTCTTTTATTCCATGCTGAAATGGGATCTGCCGCGCATCAACCGCGACGAAGACCCGGTTGGTGGGCTCGTCTTCGATTTTCTCGTTGATGAGGTTCAACCTGACGGGACGGTGAAGGCCGCGATGACCGGACATGAGAATGGTCTCATCGCCATCCGTGCCGCTGAAGCTGACGATGATACCCGCGAGCAGGTGCGGGTATCGATGGGCGAGCCTTACCGCACCATGCTCGGCCATTTTCGCCATGAGACCGGTCATTACATCTGGGACCAGATGGTGCGTTATGGCGGCAAGCTGGATGAATTCCGTACAATTTTCGGGGACGAGACGGCGGATTACGGCGAGGCGCTGCAGCGCAATTACGAGAAAGGCCCGCCGCCGAACTGGCAGGCGTTCTTCATTTCGACCTATGCGAGTTCACATCCCTGGGAGGATTTTGCCGAGAGTTTCGCCCACTATATGCATATCGTCGATACGCTGGAGACGGCTCGCTCGTATGGCATGTCGATCGATCCGCGCAGCCATGAGGAGCTGGCGGCGGAAGTGGATTTCAATCCGTACAGGGCGAGAGACGCTGAACAGCTTGTGACCGCCTGGATCCCGTTCAGCCTGGCGATCAACAGCATCCATCGCTCGATGGGCGTACCGGATTTTTACCCGTTCATCCTCACGCCCGCCGTGACGGCGAAACTGCAATTCGTGCACGATCTGGTGTCGGGGCGAGGATAAGGCCGGCTTTAACCCGTGCGGCTTGCGCCTTCTCCCCGTCATGACGGGGAGAAGGACGGACGCCTCGGAATCAAGCCCGCTTCGTCAGCGGGAAGCGTTCCTTCAACAGCCGCAACATCGCCTCGCTGGTCGCAGGTGGGCCGAAGAGATAGCTCTGGCCATAGTGACAACCCATCTTGGCAAGTTCCATCGCGTCCTCATCGGTCTGAATGCCTTCGGCAACGACCGCCATTTCCAGTCCACGGGCCATGGCGATAACGGATCTGAGCAGGATCGCGCCCTTTTCGCTCATGTCGCCGACAAGCGTCTTGTCGAGCTTGATCATGTCGAACGGGAACTGGGTCAGATAGGCCAGCGATGAATAACCGGTGCCGAAATCGTCAAGCGCAAGGCTGATCCCGGTTTCCTTGAGTTTGGCGAGGATAAGCCGCGCCTGTTCCGGGTTCTCCATCATCAGGCTTTCGGTCAGTTCCAGCTTGAGTTGATGCGGGTTGACCTGGGTCTTGGAAAGAAGCGCCCGAACGTCGTTATATAGATCGGCATTGAGAAGCTGTGCGCTCGACAGATTGACCGACACGAAGATCGGCACTTCACCCGTATGTTCCTGCCAGGATACGAGGTCGGATGCAGCGCGTTCCATGGCAAACACGCCGAGCGGGCCGATCAAGTCGCAGACCTCAGCAATCGGAATGAACTCTGCCGGCGGAATCATGCCACGCTTGGGGTGCTCCCATCGCATCAAGGCCTCGAAGCCTGCGATTTCGCCATCCTTCAGCGAGATGATCGGCTGGTAGGCGAGCGACAGTTCCTTGCGCTCCAACGCACGGCGAAGGTCGGTTTCGATCTGCAGGCGATCTGTTCCGGACGAGCGGAAGATCGGCCTGAACGGCTCGACCTTATTGCCGCCGCCGCGCTTGGCTCGGTACATGGCGAGTTCCGCATCCGCCAGAAGTCCGGCAGCGCTTTCCTGCTGATCGACGAAGGAGGCAAGGCCGATCGAGGCGGTCAGGACGATCTCGCGATTGGCATAGTTGATCGGCACCATGATCGCCTGAGATACGGCATCGGCGAAGTCCGCAATCTTGGCCGGGTCGCGCTCGGACACGAGGATCAGCCCGAACTGGTCTCCGGCAAGCCGTGCCAGCGTATCCTGTGGTTTCATCAGGCGTCGCAGGCGGCGTGTCAGCGCAATCAGCATGTTGTCGCCGGCCGCAATGCCGAGACTGTCATTGACCTGCTTGTAGCGATCGAGATCGATCGCCATCACGGTCGGACGTACGCTGTCGCCGCTGGCTGCGAGTGTCAGTACGCCCTGCAGACGATCAAGGAAGACCTGACGGTTCGGCAGGCCTGTCAGGTTGTCATGCAACGCATCCTGCAGCAGCCGTTCGACGGAATTTTTCTGCTCCGTCACGTCGATGATGATGCCGACGCAGCGGATGATCTCGCCATTCGAGCCAAGCACCGGCCGCGCGCGAATCTGCAACCAATGAAAGTGCCCGTCCTCGGCGCGAATGCGGAATTCATGATGCAGCCGCCCGCGGCGGTGTTCGAGCAGCACGTCGAGCGTGGCGCGGAAGCGGTCGCGGTCATCGGGATGAAGACGCGGTACCCAGTTGCGGACCGGGCCATGCATGGCGCCGGCTTCAAGGCCAAGGCGACCCGAAATGTCCGGCGTGGTGACGACGCGATCGCGCGCAACGTCCCAGTCCCAGACCGTATCGCCAGAGCCCGTCAACGCCAGCGATTGGCGTTCCAGGTCGGAGAACAGACCCTGCTGGTATGCACCGCCGGCAAAGGCGTGTTGCATAACGGTAAAACCGATCAGCAGGACGATGAGCACGAGGCCGCCGCCGAGTGCCGGCTGGATGATGTCGTTGTCGAGTTGTCCGGTGACCGTCAGCCAGCTACCGAACAGCCATACGAGAATCAACGTCCATGTCGGCACCAGAAGAATGGCGCGGTCATAACGGTTGAAACCGAGATATATGATCAGCAGTATGCCGACCGTACCCGTCAGCGCGAAGGAAAGCCGCGCGATACCGGCTGCGACGGATGGATCATAGATCGCCACGCCACCGAGCAGGACCAGGCCGACCACCCAGGCAAGAGTCGCGTAACCTAGATGGACATGCCAGCGGTTGAGGTTGAGATAGGTGAACAGGAAGATGACGAGCGACGAGGCAAGTGCCACTTCCGCACCGGCGCGCCATATGCGCTGGTCGCTGGAGGTGATCGTGATCAGCTTGTCGAGGAAACCGAAGTCGACGCAGATATAGGCAAGCACCGCCCAGGCAAGTGCCGCCGCCGCAGGCAGCATCGAGGTTCCTTTGACGACGAAGAGGATTGTCAGGAATACCGCCAGAAGGCCGGCAATACCGAGCACGATGCCGCGATAGAGCGTGAACGAATTGACCGTATCCTTGTAAGCGTCCGGTTGCCACAGATAGATCTGCGGCAAGGAAGGACTGGCCAGTTCCGCCACGAAAGTGATCGTCGAACCCGGATTGAGCGTGATGCGGAAAACGTCCGCATCGGGACTGGGCAGGCGGTCGAGCGAAAAACCTTCCGACGGGGTAATCGCCGTAATGCGTTGCGAACCGAGGTCCGGCCAGAACACCTTGGAGCCGACGAGGCGGAAATGCGGTGCCACGATAACGCGCTCAAGCTGTTCTTCCGATACGTTGGATAGCGCAAACACTGCCCAGTCGCCCTGGTGGCCGGGATTGCTGGAGCGCACTTCGATACGCCGCCGGATGCCGTCGACGCCAGCCGCGGTGGAAACCTGGAAGGCCTCGCCCTGGTTGGCATAGATATCGGTCGTGGCCGTTAGGTCGAGGGCCGTGTCATCGCGGGAAATCTTGACCGGCTCGGCCGCACGCGCGCCGTTAAGCCCGAACGCCAGAATGGCGACGATTGTCAGCAACAGGAACTTCAGGCCACAAGCCCGATACGCAGAACAAAAACGCATACCCTGGATCATCGTCCGACCATTTTCCCGAATTCGCCGTCTTCCGGCAACCGGGAAAACATCATGTGGTCGCGCCACTCGCCGTTTATTTTGAGATACTTCCGCAAAAGACCTTCCCGTTCGAAGCCTGCTTTTTCCAAAAGCCGCATGCTTTTCCAATTGTCCGGAATACAGGCTGCCTCGATCCGGTGCAACTGAAGTCCGCCATAGATATAGGGGATTGCCACCCTCAATGCGGCCAACATATGGCCTTGGCCCGCATGTTTTTCACCCATCCAGTATCCAATCATGCAGCTTTGCGCTGCGCCGCGGCGGATATAGCCGATGGTAAAGCCTCCAAGGAGTTCCATATCTTGCCTGCGGAAAAGCAGCATCGGCATGGCCAGGCCCGATGCGCATTCCTGGTGGGCACGCAAAACGCGTGCGCGAAAGGAGCTTTCGGTCAGCTCGTCCGCGCGCCATGTCGGCTCCCAGGGCTGAAGGAAGCTGCGGCTATCGGAACGCAGTCGGTACCAATGTTTGTAGTCGGAATTATGCGGCAGCCTCAGCAGATGCTGAGGCCCGGATAACTCGGGCGTGTCGGGTTGACGGGATAGGAACCGGAACACCGATCTACCCATTCGCTTCTGTGCCTCGATTCAGCCGGCTGCTTTTGCCGAGATGACCGGAGACGAAAGTGCTGCCGCAATGTCTGACATCGGGGCAAGCTTTTCGATCGGGCCTACGGCAGAAAGTGTCGGTACGGTGTCGAAAAACAGGCGTCCGGCAAGATCTGTGAGCCGCTCTGTGGTGATGCCTGCCAGCCGCTCCATCATCTCCTCGTTCGGGATCGAACGACCATAAAGCATCATCTGTCGGGCGATCTGGCCCGCGCGTGCGGCAGGACTTTCCTGACCCATCAGCAGCTGCGAGCGAATCTGCGCGCGTGCTCTGTCGATTTCCACCTGATGGATCGTGTCGGCCGACTTGTGCAATTCGTCGATGATCACCGGGATCAGCTTCGGCAGGTCGTCGGCACCGGTTGCGGCATGAATGCCGAAAATGCCGGTATCGGAAAAGCCCCAATGGAAGGCATAGACAGAATAACAGAGGCCGCGATGTTCGCGCACTTCCTGGAACAGGCGGGATGACATGCCGCCACCAAGGATGTTGGCGAGGATCTGCGAACAATAGAAGTCGCGCATGTGATAGGCCTTGCCCTCGAAACCGAGCAGGACCTGTGTGTCCATGAGGTCGCGTTCTTCGCGCACATCGCCACCGATATAGCGGGCGGCATCGAAGACTGGCGGCGCACTCGGCGTTGTCGGGAGGCCGGCGAAACGTTCTTCCACCTGTTTGCAGAAGGTCTGGTGGTCGACGGCACCCGCGGCAACCACGAACATCCTGTCAGTCGTATAGTTGCGCGAAAGATAACCGCGGATCTGCGTCGGAGTGAAGCTTTTCACCCGTTCCGGTGTGCCGAGGATCGCGCGTCCGATCGTCTGGCCGCGATAGGCGGCCTCGGAAAACTTGTCGAAGACGACATCGTCCGGCGTATCGTTGGCTGCGCCGATCTCCTGCAGGATGACGTGCTTTTCGCGACGCAGTTCCTCTTCGTCGAAGGCCGATTCCGTCAGGATATCGGCGAGGATGTCGACCGCGAGCGGCACGTGGTCCTTGAGCACGCGCGCATAATAGGAGGTGGTTTCCGTAGAGGTCGCGGCATTCAGTTCGCCCCCGACATCCTCGATTTCCTCGGCGATGTCGCGAGCGCTGCGCCTTGCTGTACCCTTGAAAGCCATGTGTTCCAGAAGATGAGCAATGCCATGCTCTTCTTCCGTTTCGTTGCGCGATCCGGACTTGATCCACACACCGAGCGCAACGCTTTCCAGATGCGGCATTGTTTCGGTGACGACGGTAAGCCCGGAGGGGAGCCGGGTAATCTCTACATTCATACTAACGTCCTTGCGGCGCTTGCGTCACTTGGCCCTTGCATGGCTGCCGATGAAGGTTTCGACGGCTTTCAGTTCTGGCTCAAGGATGTCGAAGCGCTCCTCCCTTTGCATGAGATCAGCGAGCCATGATGGAAGCGCCGGATCAATTCCGCAAGCGGATTTTACCGCAGCCGGGAATTTGGCCGGGTGCGCGGTCGACAGCGTGACCATCGGGCTCGACGGCTTGGCGTTCTTGGCGGCGACGAAAACACCGGCCGCCGTATGAGGATCGAGCAGGTAGCCCTTGGCCGAAAGTGTCTCGCGGATCGTGGCGGCGACCTGCTTTTCGGTAGCGCGTCCGGCGCGGAATTCGCGCTTGATCGCCTTCAATGCCTTTTCCTTGATTTCGAATGCGCCTGATTGCTTCAGCCCGTCCATCGAACGGCGCACGGCGGCATCGTCACGTTCATAGGCTTCGAACAGAAGGCGTTCGAAATTGGACGAGATCTGGATGTCCATCGAGGGCGAAGTGGTCGCCTTGACGCCCTTCATCTCGTAACGGCCGGTCTTAAGCGTGCGAGCAAGAATGTCGTTGTCATTGGTAGCGATGACGAGCCGGTCGATCGGCAGGCCCATTTTCTTCGCAACATATCCGGCAAAGATATCGCCGAAATTTCCGGTCGGCACGGTGAACGAGATTTTGCGGTCCGGGCCGCCAAGCGAAAGCGAGGCAGTGAAGTAATAAACGACCTGCGCCATGATGCGCGCCCAGTTGATCGAGTTCACGCCCGAAAGCTTGACTCTATCGCGGAAGGTCGCGTCGTTGAACATCTCTTTGACGAGGTTCTGGCAGTCGTCGAAATTGCCCTTCACCGCGATCGCATGGACGTTCGAAGCCGAAGATGAGGTCATCTGGCGCTGCTGCACCGGCGAAACCTTTTCATGCGGGAAAAGAATGAAAATGTCGGTGCGTTCGCGGCCGGCAAAGGCATCGATCGCAGCGCCGCCGGTATCGCCCGAGGTTGCGCCGACGATCGTCGCTCGTTCTCCGCGCTCGGTCAGGACATGGTCCATCAGGCGGGCGAGCAGTTGCATCGCCACATCCTTGAAGGCGAGCGTGGTGCCGTGGAAGAGTTCGAGGATAAAATCGTTGGGACCGACCTGCACCAGTGGTACGACGGCCGGATGGCGGAAAGTCGCGTAAGCTTCGTTGATCATGCCGCGCAGCTTGTCGTCGGCAATCTCGCCATCGACGAAAAGCGACAGGATTTCGAAGGCGACTTCCTGGTAGGATTTCCCGCGCAGGGCGCGGATCTGTTTTTTCGAGAGCGTGGGCCATTTGCGCGGGACATACAGACCGCCATCGTTTGCAAGGCCTGCCATGAGCGCATCACGAAAGCCGAGAGCAGGTGCAGTCCCACGGGTAGAAATGTATTCCACGACCTTGAATCCCTAATCGATTTTTGTTCCGACCGCTGATATAGACTATCGAAATCGGCGGTGAAAGACCGGAATATGCCGGGTCGGTACCGTATCGGAAACGTGGCTGCAAAGGGTTGAGTAACGTGGTTGGCAAGTTCTCTCGCGGTTTTCTGACGTTGTCTTTGGTGGCTGCCCTTAGCGGCTGCAATTCTGCTTCGCAGGGACTGGATGTGACTTCCAACGCTGCCAATGCCCAACCGGTGCAGGCCGTTGTCCAGGCCTATTGCCCGCAAGTGGTGATGCGTGACCAGGACGCCGTGTATCGCTCCTATGCAAGGGGTGGTCAGGATAATCCGGACAAGCTCCTTTTCCAGGCATCGTTCAACGAATCGACACGTCAGTGCACGGCGAATGAAACGACGATGACCATCAATCTCATTGCGCAGGGCCGCGTTGTGCAGGGGCCTGCCGGCACGCCGGGATCGGTTACCCTGCCGGTGCTGGTCGAAGTGGTCGATGGCGATAACGTACTTTATTCGCAGAAGGTGGCTTTCCCGGTAGACGTGCCGGTCGGCGGCGCGCAGTTCATCTTCTCCAAGGCAGACGTTCAGATCCCGAACGCCGCGGGCGGCGCGTCGCGCTTCACCCGCGTTCGCCTCGGCTTCGACAGCGGTCCGGCCAAGAAGCCGCGTCGTTCCTGACGCCCACCCTGAATGAGCGTGGCATAACCGCGTTTATGGCACGCGGAAAAGGGTCTGGTTCGGCTGATATTGCCGACGGGCGTTAAATCTCCGTTAACCATAATTCCTTAACTCATATTAGTAGATCGTTAAGGGTGTTTCGCCTTTCAACGGCTCTGGGTGAGGTGGGAATGTCAGCTCCGGCGATCTCGGCGGGCGCGAAACGGCGCCTCAATCTCTGCACGGCCATCGTCTCGTTGGCCTGGCTTTTGCCGGCTGCCGTTTCGGCGCAATCCACCTGGACCGGCGCTTCCGATAACGATTTTTCCAACGGTTCCAACTGGACGCCGGCAGCACCCGGAGCGACCGGTAACGCCGCGATCGGTGCCGGCGCACCGACGGTCTCTACAGATGCGACGGTCAACACGGTCGATGTTTCCGGCGGCACCCTGCATGTCGATGCTGCGCTTTCCGCTACAAGTGGTACCAGTCTTTCCGGGACGGGACGGCTTGAGGTTTCCACCGTTGGCAAACTCACCTCCAATGTCGAGATGACCAGCGGCAATATCGCCAATTCAGGTACGCTGAACGGTAATCTCCATATGTCCGGCGGTGAAACGGTCAACGACGGCACGATCAATGGCACCGTCAAAATCGATGACGGCAAGCTCGCCAACAATTTCGTCGTCACGGATGTCGATGTGTCGGCTGCCGCGGAGTTCGTCAACAATACCGATGCATCGGCGGGCGACGTCACCAATGCCGGCGCGTCTTCCAATGCCGGAACCATCGCATCACTGACCAATACCGGCGGTGCCTTCACCAACAACAGTGGTGGTATGATCACGGGCGATACCAATGTCATTGGCGGCACCGTGACCAACAATTTCGTCGTCACCTATGTGGATGTTGCCGCGGCTGCAATCTTCGTCAACAACACCGGCGCGGAGGCCGGAAACATCATCAACGCCGGCACTTCGTCGAATGCGGGTACGATTGCTTCCCTGACGAATACCGGCGGCACGTTCACCAACAATGATGACGGCAGGATAATCGGCGATACGGTAATCACCGGAGGTACGGTGACCAACAATTTTGTCGTCACCGACGTCGACGTCGCAGCGGCGGCGATCTTCGTCAACAATAGCGGTGCGACGGCGGGCAATGTCACCAATGCGGGCAATTCGTCGAATGCCGGCACGATCGCCTCTTTGACGAATACTGGCGGCATCTTTACCAATAATGACGACGGCAGGGTCACCGGTGAGACCGTGATTACGGGCGGCACTGTGGTCAACAATTTCGTCGTCACCGATGTCGACGTTGCGGCGGCGGCCAGCTTCGTCAATAATACCGGTGCAACGGCGGGTGATGTCACCAATGCCGGCAATGTCTCCAATGCCGGGACGATCGCTTCGCTGACCAACACTGGCGGCACTTTCGTCAACAATGACGGGGGCACGATCGCCGGCGATGCAACGGTGGTGGGCGGTACGCTGGTAAACGATGGTGCCGTAGGCGGCATAATCAATATCGGTGCGGATGGTATTCTGGCCGGCACGGGTGCGATCGGCGGACTGACGGTCGGTTCCGGCGGTACATTCGCGCCGGGTCCGGGTATCGCGACTGTTGCCGTAAACGGCAACGTCACTTTTGAAGAAGGCTCCATCTATCAGGTGGAGGCCGATGCATCCGGCGTGTCCGACCGTCTCGATGCGGCAGGAGCCGTGACGATTGATGGTGGCACGGTGGAAGTTCTGGCCGGATCGGGAGCCTATTCGCCCGGAACCACCTACACGATCCTGACCGGTGGCAGCGTCACCGGAGAGTTCGATGAGGTGAATTCCGATCTCGCTTTCCTGTCGCCGATCCTGACCTATGATCCGAACTCGATCACCCTCGGCCTCTATCGCAATGATGTCGATTTTGCCGACGTGACCGAAACACGAAACACTCGCGCGACGGCCGGAGCGGTGCAGTCTCTGGACTCGGCAGGCCCGGTCTTCCTCGGTGTTCTGCCACTGAATGCTGCTGGCGCCCGTGATGCCTTCTCGCAGCTGAGCGGTGAATTGCACGCTTCGCTGAAAAGCCAGTTGCTGCAGCAGGCGGGGCTTGCCCGTGAGGCGGTTCTCGACCGGATCAACGGCAATGTGCCGGTGAAGGAAATCGAAGGCGGAGCAAGCTTCTGGATGACCGGCATCGCCGCGACCGATCGCTTCGACAGCGATGGCAACGCGGCAGGCATGAATGGTAGTGCTGCAGGCCTGTTTGCCGGTGTCGATGGAAATGTTTCCGATCACTGGCGCATCGGCGGTCTGTTCGGTTACGCCAATGCATCGGCGGGGAGCGATGCCGATTGGGACAGCTACAGCGCCGGTCTCTATGCCGCCGCCGAATGGGGCAAACTCAATTTTACGACTGGCGCCATCTACTCGAAGAACGATATCTCCACCGAACGGAACATCGCCTTCGGCGCTTTCGAAGACCGCCTGGAAGCCGACTACAGGAGCGCGACGCGGCAGGTCTTCGCCGATCTCGGCTGGAAAGAGCAAGTAGGGCAGATCGCGCTCGAACCCTTTGCCAACCTCGCCTATATCAATCTGGAAACGGACAGTTTCCGCGAAGACGGCGGTGCGGCTGTGCTTTCGGCAAATGGCGGCACGGATGACGTGACGCTGACAACCCTTGGCCTCCGATGGTCGGCCGATATCGGCAATGCTGATCTGCCTGCAACGTTTTCTGGCATGCTCGGCTGGCGCCACACGATCGGCGATCTTACGCCGTCGTCACGCTTTGCCTTTTCATCCGGTAGCCCGTTCGTGATCGAGGGCGTTTCCCTACCGCGCGATACGGCGGTGCTTGAAGCCTCGCTTTCCGCGCAGCTCTCGAAGACTGCCCGCGTCAAGCTCAGCTATTCGGGCGAGTTCGCCCGTTCCTTTGCCGCCCATGCGGCAAAGGCCAGTCTCGTTGTGGATTTCTGAGAGCTAGATCGCGTCGGCCCATTCGCCAAGCGCCGCAACCACGGCCGGCAGATCCTGCATGCGCGAGATCACCGTTTCGGCACCCGCATCGGTCAGGCGGTCAGCGTGGCTCGGATAGGTATGCGATGCGCCGGTAAATCCGACGACCCGCATGCCGGCAGCCCTGGCTGCCTGAACGCCATGGGTCGAATCCTCGACCACGAGGCAGCGCGACGGATCGACGCCGAACTGCTGCGCGCCATGCAGGAAGATATCCGGCTTCGGCTTCACCCGGTCCGGTCCCAGATCCTTGGCCGAATAGATATGCGGCGCAAAATAGGGCTTCAGGCCGACCTTGGTCAGCATCATGTCCAGCCGCGCGCTCGACGAGTTGGAGCAGATGCAGCGCTGGGTGGTGAGACGGGCCAGCGCGAACTTCACGCCGTCGATGATCTTGACGTCGCGTTGCAGCCGGGCATCGAGCAGCTTTTCCGACTTGTCGAGCAGCGAGGCGGAAAGCGGAATATCGGCTTCCTTCTCGATGGAAAGCAGGATGTTCTTCCAGGTCATGCCGGCAAAGCGCTCGCCCATTTCCTCGACGCTTATCGGATAACCCGCTTCCGTCAGCAGGCGGGATTCGACTTGTGCTGCAATGATTTCTGAATCGACAAGCACGCCGTCGCAATCGAAGAGGATGAGGTCGAAACCGCTCATGAGTGGGATACCTTCCGGAAAATGTCAGCCGGGTTCTAACGGAAGGAGGGCGGAAGCTCAACCGATTCGGCCGCATGGCTGGGTCAAGCGCTGCGGGAAGCTGTTCACTTTGCCGCGGCTTCCACCGGAAACTGCAGCAGAAATCTGCGCTCGCCCTCGGGGTTGAACAGCACCGCCCGGCTTTCCTCGCTGCGCCGCGCCCAGCCCTTGTCGAACATATGGGCAAGCAACGCCTTGCCAAGCGCTCCGGCCAGATGCGACCGGCGCTCGCTCCAGTCGAGACAGGATTTGCACAATGGCCGGCGGCTGGAGGCAAGGCTGGAGAGATCTATGCCGAATGCCGCGAGGTGCGCGCTCCCCTTTGCCGTTAGTGAGAGGTTCTCCCCATCCGATGCGATCTCGCCGTGGTAGATGAAGCTATCGAGCATCCTCACCCCGAAGTCGCCGGCGAGATGGTCGTAGCAGACGCGAGCCTTGCGCAATGCCGGATCCTTCGGCCCGGGTCGGTAGCGCAGATGACCGCGGCTCGAGGCAAAACCCATCATCGTTTCGATCAGCCGCGCCGCAGCTTCGTCAGCGAGCGCGAAGTAGCGGTGACGCCCCTGCTTGCGCTGCGAAAGAAGCCCGCCACCCTCGAGTTTGGAAAGATGCGTGCTCGCGGTCTGCAGCGTGATTCCGCCGGCTGCCGCCAGTTCGGTAGCGGTCAGCGCTCGTCCGCCGGAAAGTGCTGCCAGCATGTTGGCGCGGGCGGGGTCTCCGATCAGAGAGGCGATCTGTGCAATGTCTGGACCTTCGTTCATGCCCACCTTCTAACACGTTTTTTCCCATCCATACTTCGATCGCTATCGAAGCGTCCCTGTCCGCCGGCATGGCAGAAGGATCCCGTCACGAGGAAACAGAACACGAGGGAAATGCCATGATCACCTGCTTCATCCGTTACGAGATCGACCCGTTCAAGCGCGATCGGTTCGAACAATATGCCAGCGCCTGGGGGCAGTCGATCCCGCGTAACGGCGCCGACCTGATCGGTTATTTCGGTCCGCATGAAGGATCGGCGACTACGGCATATGGCGTGTACAATATCGAAAGCCTGGCAGCCTACGAAGCCTACCGCGCCCGATTGGCGTTAGATCCGCTCGGCCGCGAGAATTACGAGTTCGCCAAGCGCGAACGGTTCATCCTAAAGGAAGACCGCATTTTCCTCAAAAACATGTCGGTGCCGCATGGAGCGCCGATGGAGGAGGGAATGAAACCATGATCGCCGTCATTTTCGAAGTCGTGCCCTATATGGGCGAACGCCACCGTTATCTCGATCTGGCCGGTGATCTGCGCGCCGACCTGGAGAAGATAGACGGCTTCATCTCCATCGAACGTTCCGAAAGCCTGACGATGCGTGGCAAGCTCCTATCACTCTCCTTCTGGAGGGATGAAGAGGCAGTGCGTCGTTGGCGAAACCTGGAGGCGCATCGCGCCGCGCAACAGGCGGGCCGCAACGGCATCTTTGCCGATTACCGCCTGCGGATCGGCCACGTTCTGCGCGACTACGGAATGTTCGAACGCAATGAAGCGCCGAAAGACAGCCGCGAGGTTCATGCGACGTAGACCGCATCAAACGGTGTAGCGCGCCTCGGCAAGGTCGATCTCGCGGATAAGTTTGCGGGCAATCTCCTCTGAAACTTTCCGGGCGCGGCTGAGGCGAAAGACCTCGTCGCGTTCGGCCCGAAGTGCGGCAAGGCGCAGCCGCCTGTCCACTTCTTCCATCCGCCGGACCTGTTCGGCTTCGTCGCCGATCTTCGAGCGCCCGTCGATGCGTTGACGGTAGATTTCCATCAGCCGGGTGCCGACATCGCCATAAAGATCTGCGTCCGTGCGGCCCTCGCTCATCGCGTGCTGCAGTTTCTCGATCATCCTGATTGCCGCCTCCGCGGAGGCTATCCGGGCGGTATCTTCCTCCTGATGATGATCCGGCTCGGGTGGTAGTTCGAGATCCTTGAGCAGGAAGGGCAGGCCGACGCTTGCCGCAATCAGCGAAAAGATGATGACGCCCGCGGCAAGGAAAATCGCAAGATCGCGGGCCGGGAAGGGGGTGATCCCGTCATCGAGGAAAAGCGGCAGTGTCAGGATACCTGCAAGGGTGATGGCACCGCGTACGCCCGCAAGCGAGGTCGCGACGAGCAGCTTCCAGTGCGGCTTGCGGATTTCCTGGCCGCGGCGGGCGGCGCGGAACAGAGTGAAATGCAGCGATACCCAGACCCAGGCAAAGCGAAGGGCTGCAAGCGCCGCATTAATTGCGATCACGTAGCCGATCAGCCAGATGGGATCGACATGCCCGGTTTCTGTAACGACCCTTGCCGCGCCAGAAACGATGCCAGGTAACTGTTCCCCGAGCAGCACGAACATGATGCCGTTGAGCGCAAACTGCACCGTATCCCACACTGCATTGCGTCGCACGCGGGTTATGCCGAGCGCCTTGCCCCGCAATTCCGCGTAACTCATTGTGATGCCGGCAGCGACCGCCGCCAGGATCCCTGAGCAATGCAGGTGTTCGGCAACCAGATAGGCGCCGAAGGGTATGAGCAGGCTAATCAGGATCTGTGCACCCGGCTCCTCGCCGAGTTTGCGGGAGGCGATTTCCTTCACCCGCACCACCAGCCAGGTAACGCCGACACCGATCGCAATGCCGCCGATCGCGACCCACAGAAAGGTACCGACGGCATCCGTCAGCGAGAATGCGCCTGTGACAGCTGCCGCAACCGCAAATCGCATACAGACAAGACCGGACGCGTCGTTGAGCAGCGATTCGCCTTCGAGAATATGCATCAACCTGGGCGGGATCGGCACGCGCGCAGCAATCGCCGAGACCGCGACCGGATCGGTCGGCGAAACGATTGCCGCAAGCGCAAAGGCGACTGCAAGCGGCATGGCCGGGATCATCCAGTGGATCAAAAGCCCGACGCCGACAACCGTGAATACAACGAGTCCGAGCGCCAGTTCCAGAATTACGCCCTTGTCGCGAAACAGCCCTTCCTTGGGAATGCGCCAGCCATCAAGAAACAGAAGCGGGGGCAAGAACAGCAAGAAGAAGATATCCGGTTCCAGTACCACACCATCGCCGGTAATCCCGGTGATGGCAGCCCCGAATGCGATCTGGATCAGCGGTAGAGGAACGGGGAGGGGAAGAAGCCTGGAGATCGTGCCGCTAAGGATGACGGCAAGCAGCAAGACCAGGGCTATCGTGATGCTGTCCATCGCATTCCAATTCCTTCATTCCAAATCACTGACCTGAATAGGAAAGCCGGATGGCAGAGGCAAGGCGGGAAACTCAGCTTTGGGATGATCGTGCTGAAATCGCGGCGTCCGAGGCGGGCCATGTGGAAAGTGCCTGCTCGGCAACGGCCTCCAACGTTCCGCGGCTGAAGCCGGCCTTGGCCTGCACCGCCATGCCGTGAAGCACCGCCATCAGATATGCCGCCAGCGCATCGGGTTTGGCGCTCGCAGGCAGATCGCCTTCCGCCTTTGCCCTTTCGAAGCGCTCGCGAAACTGCGCTTCGCCGTCCGCTCGCACATCGATCAGCCTCTGCCTCACGGATTCGGCCGCATCCGATCCGGCAAGCAGGCCGTTGAGGTTTAAGCATCCGGTATGGCCTTCATATCGTGTGTTGAGATCGATGGCGCTATACAGCATATGCGCGGCGACTTCCTTCGATGTCGACTTCTGAAGCGCATCCGGGACATAATTGAGATGCCGCTCGTAGTAGCGGTCCAGCGCGCGGCTGAAGAGTTCTTCCTTGTTGCCGAAGGCGGAATAAAGCGCAGGCCTCTCCACGCCGGTGGCCTCAGTCAGGTCGGCATAGGATGCGCCTTCATAACCCTTGCGCCAGAAAACACACAAGGCCGCGTCCAGCGCCTTGTCCACGTCAAATTCGCGATGGCGTCCCATTCGATCCAAATCAGATGCTTTTCATAACGACCGTTATTAAACCGCTTGACCACCAAGGTCAAATTTCATACCGATCGTTATCGTAACGAACGTTATGAAAATAAATCTGGCGTCTGCCGTGATCCGGAAACGCCTTGGTTCCGATGGAAAGGTTACCCATGTCGAAGATCCTGAAGGGCAAGGTTGCCCTCGTTACCGGCGGCTCTCGCGGCCTTGGTGCAGCAACGGCGCAAGCATTGGCGGATGAGGGCGCAGACGTTGCGATCAGTTACGTCGCTTCAGCCGAGAAGGCGGAGGCCGTAGTGGAAGAGCTGAAATCGAAAGGCGTCCGTGCGCTTGCTATCCGCAGCGACCAGGCCGACATGGCCGCTGCCAAGCCGCTTGTCGACAAGGTCGTCGCGCATTTCGGCAGGCTCGATATCCTGGTCAACAACGCGGCGATTGCCGTACAGGGCAAGACAGTTGATGATCCCGCCCTCGATACTGTCAATCTCGATCGTCAGTGGCAGATCAACGTCATGGGATCGGTCGCAATGACACGTGCCGCAGCGCCGGTTCTGACCGATGGCGGGCGTATCATCTTCATCGGGTCCTTGTTCGGCACCCGCATACCGGTTTCGGGCGTTGCGGATTATGCAGGCAGCAAGTCGGCGCTCCTCGGTTATGCCAAGGGCGTCGCCCGTGATCTGGGCAGGCGCAACATCACCGTCAACGTGGTTCAGCCCGGCGTCATGCCCACGGACATGGCCAAGGGTGCCCTGGGGGACGAGGTGCCCGAAGCCCTGCTGGACATGCATCCCATCCGTCGTATTGCGACGCTTGAGGAAGTCTCGGCGCTCGTCACCCATCTTGCCGGACCGAATGGTGGCTACATGACCGGCGGCATCTTTGACGTAGCGGGCGGCTTCGCGATCTGACCGGCTGATCCATGACTTTCGGCAGGTGTGCGGCTGAACGCCTGCCGATCCACCTTAATCTCGCCACAGGCTTGATATCATTGCGCTCGACCTGCAGCCGACCGTCGTCGAAAGTGATCTGAGTGCCCGAAATTCCATCATCCGCACGCGTGAAGAAACGCGTCGTCCTGCATTTCTCCGGATTTGAGCCGCTGGATGCGGAACGGCACCGGGTCCGTTATGAAAGGGCGATGCAGAGGACTGCGGAACTCTGGGGTCTGAACGCAGATGTCAGCACTTTGCAGCAGCGGGACGGTCGGGCATATTTCGACATAGAAACCAGCCGTCCCGGAGACGCTTGGCAGACATCGAGCCGCTTCTACGTCTTCGATCACGGAACGATCGTCGACCATCTGGCGGCCCGCCCGCTTGCCAGGCGGCTGATCGGGGGATTCCGAAGTGCCGCAGCCGTCGTCATGGAAGGCGGCGCCTTTGGTTATTTCCTGCATGCCTGGCGGTTTGGCCTTTTCTTCATTTTCCCCTTCCTCCTCGTGGTCCTGGGCATGGCGATAAGCCTGGCGCTGGCAACCTATCCTTGGTGGCTCGGCTTGGACCTGTGGCAATACCCGATAGGGATCGCACTCGGCTTTTTCTTTTTCACCCGTCTGTTCATCCCCTGGTCGGATCGGTTCCACACCCTGCACCTGTTTTCGGACTGGGAAATGGCGGTTGGCGTGTCTCGCCTCGACGATGCGATCGTCAATGACTGGATCGAGGAATCCGCGCAAGCGGCGAAGAAGGCCTTCGAGCTTGAGGCCGACGAATATGTCGTCAGTTCCCATAGCATGGGATCCAGCATGGCAGCCCAAACGATCGGTCTTCTGCTCGAACGCGAACCTGATCTGTTGGCAGGCAAGCGTGTCGTCTTCGTAACCCTTGGCGGGGCCACGCTTCAATGCGCGCTGCTGCGCTCAGCCAGCGCTCTTCGTGCCCGCGTGGGGGCGATTGCCCGCGCCAAAGCCATCACCTGGATCGAGGTCCAGTGTCTGACCGATATCATCAGCTTCTACAAATCCTCTGTCACAGCTCTGACCGGTCATCCGGATGCCCCCCATCCACGTCTGATCTTTCTGCGCATCAAGAAAATGCTCACCGACGAGCGTTACCGGAAGATCAAGTTGGATTTCCTCAGGGTGCATCGGCAATATGTGCTCGGTTCAGATCTCCGCACGAATTTCGACTTCGGCCTAATGACGGCCGGCCCATTGTTTGTCGATCATCTGGAGCGCTGCGGCAGCGACTGGCCATCCGAAGAGGAAATCCCGGTCAGCGAACACTATCGAAAGAACGCCGAAGGCTGAAAACTGGCGGCTGGCCAGC
The DNA here is from genome assembly GCA_002500765.1 of Neorhizobium sp. UBA7851. Lineage (GTDB taxonomy): Bacteria > Pseudomonadota > Alphaproteobacteria > Rhizobiales > Rhizobiaceae > Neorhizobium. Next base: position 22,888 of record DLSX01000171.1, on the reverse strand, counting down.
CCTTCCGGGATCGGATCCGATCCGGTGAACCATCGCACGGAGAGACGGTGCGATGGCTTTGCTGGCATCTCGTCTTCAAAATTTTCTCGAAATAATTCAGCAGCTTCAGCTTTTGGTAACCAGATTGAGTAACCATAACAGCCAATAAATTCGTTTTATGTATAGCGTAGCGAGTGTGAAATGGCTGCAGTTCTTCCTTTGGCTGACCTGAGAAAACAGGTCCGTCCGGACGCATGGGTTAACTCCATCATCAAGGGTGATTGTGTTGCGGCTCTCGAAGCGCTTCCGGATCATTCGGTCGACGCGATCTTTGCCGATCCGCCATACAACTTGCAGCTGGGCGGCACGCTGCACCGCCCGGACCATTCCGTCGTCGATGCGGTCGATGACGAATGGGACCAGTTCGCCTCGTTTGAAATGTACGATGCCTTCACCCGTGCCTGGCTGCTTGCCTGCCGCCGCGTGCTGAAGCCGGCAGGCACGATCTGGGTGATCGGCTCCTATCACAACATCTTCCGCGTCGGCGCGATCATGCAGGACCTGAATTTCTGGCTGCTGAACGACATCGTCTGGCGCAAGGTCAACCCGATGCCGAACTTCAAGGGCCGCCGGTTCCAGAATGCCCATGAAACGATGATCTGGGCCAGCCGCGACGCCAAGGCCAAGGGTTACACCTTCAATTACGACGCATTGAAAGCATCGAACGACGACGTTCAGATGCGCTCCGACTGGCTGTTCCCGATCTGCTCGGGTGGCGAACGCCTGAAGGGTGACGACGGCAAGAAGGTCCATCCGACCCAGAAGCCGGAAGCGCTCCTGGCGCGTGTCATCATGGCTTCCACCAAGCCGGGTGACGTCATTCTCGATCCGTTCTTCGGCTCCGGAACCACAGGTGCCGTAGCCAAGCGCCTCGGCCGTAACTTCGTCGGCATCGAACGCGAACAGACCTACATCGATGCAGCTTCCGCCCGTATCGAAGCCGTCGAGCCGCTCGGCAAGGCTGAACTCACCGTCTTGACCGGCAAGAAGGCCGAACCGCGCGTTGCCTTTAACGTCTTGATCGAGGCCGGTCTCTTGAAGCCCGGCCAGGTGCTGACAGATGCCCGCCGTCGTTACAGCGCCATCATCCGCGCCGATGGAACCCTGGCATCCGGCGGCGATGCCGGTTCGATCCACCGACTCGGTGCAAAAGTACAGGGCTTCGACGCCTGCAACGGATGGACCTTCTGGCACTTCGACGACGGCCAGTCCCTGCGTCCCATCGATGAACTTCGCGTCGTCATTCGCAACGATCTTGCCAAGCTGGACTGAACCACCAGTCTTAAGCCCCAACCTGGCCTAGATCTGAGAGCTCCTCTTCCGGTTTTGTACCTCTAGTCCTGGAAGAGGATAATCGGCGCCCGGGTGGCTGTACCCGGGCGTCATTTCCTTGTCGTTTTTAAAAGAAGCGAGTGCGGCGAAGCCTGACGCGACCGGCAAGAAGATCGCAGTAACCGGCCAGGTAGACGCCGCTTTCCGCGATGCTGATCCGCATGGGGCCGTCGGCATCGAATGTTTCGGTGGTCGCATCCACTACCGCTCCATCCACATAAATGATTTCGACCGTGAGCTTTCTGCCCGAGCGGGCAAGCGTTACCGATTTGCGCAGTCCATCTTCCATGTCAAAGGCGTAGTTTCCGGCGAAATTCTCCTCGGATATATCAAAAGTCTGCGTGAATTTGTCGGGAAGAGACATCAGGTGCTGCTATCGAAACGGGTTGGTACGACGCGGTTTGAATGCCAATCGCGAATGCAAGCGGTCGAAATCATCAAATCCACTTGAAGTTGTGGTTTCGGCGGATAATCTGATTCCCATGCCCGCCTGCAGATGACGAATTCATTTCCAGGCTAGTAAAAATAATTTCACCTGTAAACTGATTTCTACTCAGGGTTTAAATCTATGAGGATTCCACTATCGGGAGATGTTGCGGCGAAGGTAGAGGCCAAACTGGCCAAGTTCTCCCGTGGATGGGAAAGGCTGGATCTGTCCCCCTTGCGTCGCGCCACATCGTTCAAGATCCTGGTGCTCTGCGAAATGCTGGGCGGTCGCACCAAGGCGGCGAAGGCGGCAGAACTTTCCGACAATACGCTGGACAACTATCGTCACGGCATAAAGGATCCAACCTTTGCCACGCTGGGGCTGATGGCAGAAAAAGCTGGTATCGCGTCGCGCTATCTTGGCGGGGAGTGGTCGTTCGAGGCTGACAGCATTCGTATCGATCTGTTCGAGCCTGTCGGAGCCATGCGCTTTTTGCCGCCGCCTGGCCTGATGGACAGTCCATCCCAGCCTTATGTTCACGGTTATGATGAGATCAGACCGTCATCTGCGGCGGCAGTCGCGGTAATTGAGGATTACTGGACGAGGTTGGGCATCAATCCAGATATCGTCACCGCCTTTCTTGCGGAAGGCGACAGTATGGTTCCAACGATCGCAGACCAGACACCATTTTTTGTCGATACCGGAGATCGCGATCTTGCCGATGGTGGTATCTATGCGCTGCGAATGGAAAACCGCCTTGTCATTCGTCGTGTGCAGCGTCTGATCGAGGGGGGCGTACAACTGCTGGCCGATAACAGCGCCGTATATCCTTCGCAGAAGATAAACCCCTCGCTATCTGCCGAACTCGAAGTCATCGGTCGCGTACGTAGCGCGGTCGTAGCTTGTTGACGGTGGCGTCGAGCCGGTCAAATTGATGTTGACCGCGTCTACTGCCGGCAACTTCTCGATATGTTGTCACTAGCCGAAAAGGGCGAGCAACCCGGTAGGCGATTACATTCTGCACCCTATAGTTTTTACGGAATGTCGTGAAGCTAAAAATAAATCACAGTATATATCGATTAGATTTAAGTATTAAATGGAGATCCGATTGACACGCGTGTAGGTCGGACTAATTATTGTGCACATGCCTAAAACAAGACCATAGCATTGGCATGGGGAGGAAATAATGGCTATCGATATCATTGGCAGCGCACCTTTTCGCGCGCCGGTTCTCGTTCGTATCGGACATGGCTCTTCAGAGCGAGTGGAGAGTGCCTCGGACGCAATGCACTATCTCAAGCACCGATGGCCGACGGATCAAGGGGAGCACTATTTGCGTGCCGTGGCTGACTGCAAACGAGCCGCGGAAGGTGTCCTTCCAGCCGAGGTGGCGAAGGAGTCATTTATTTCGGCAGCGATAGAGGCCTATGTCCTGGCTCAATGATCCAGCAGAATAGCCTGCCTTATCTGCCGGTAGAGCTCGAGGACGAGTTGCTACCAAGGTGTCGCAAGGAACATCTTTGGCGGTCTTTGAGCTTGGACTAAATTGCCGCAAGAACCTGGCGAAATCTGTTCTCGCTCCTACCTCCCCGCCTATCATTGGGAGGAAGAGATGAAGCTTCAGAAATTCAATATTGCCGATGCCAAGCTGGTCAAGTCTCCGGGGCAAGGTGCGGATATCTACGTCGGAAACCTCGTAGATGAGAGGCATGGCGGGCCGATAACCATCGGATATGGTCGCTATGCGCCGAACCAGACGCTGACAGAAACCATGGCCGTCGACGATGTGATGATTGTGCTTCAAGGGCACCTGGTCGTCTCGACCAGCGATGGCACCGTTACCGCTGGCCCGGGAGAGATCGTATATATGCCGAAAGGCACGGCAGTGACGATCACGACCGAGGGCGAAACCGCGCTGACGGCTTACGTCACCTATCCGCACTGGGCCGAATTGCACGAGGACTGAACGCGTCTGCTTCGGAAGGCGCCGGTCATTGTATTACGCACCCGTGCCTTCCAGCCTCAGTCATGGTTTCAGCCACGAAATCCTCAGTTTTGCGGCCGATAGCTGACAGCTATGTCGGGATCGGTCTCGATCCTCCCTGCGCCGATAAGGTCGAGACAATAGGGGGTAGCCGGGAACACTGCGTTGAGTGAAAGCTCGATGGCTGCTGGTCGGCCGGGAAGATTGAGAAAGAACGTCTTTCCGCGAGTGCCTGCGGTCTGGCGCGAAAGGATTGCGGTCGGTGTCTGCTCAAGACCGACCCTGCGCAGCAACTCACCGAAGCCCAGCAGTTCCTTTTCAAGAACGGCTGCCATCGCCTCGGGCGTATGGTCGCGAGGGGAGGGGCCTGTTCCGCCCGTGGTCAGGATGAGATCGGCATGTTTTCGGTTGCTCAGCTCTATCAACGTATCCCTTACGCTTGCCTCGTCGTCGGGACTGACCACTCGAGTCATCTCATATGGACTGACGATGGCTCTCCGCAGCCATGCCTCGATCGCGCTGCCGCTGATATCCTCATATTCCCCGTGGCTTGCTCGGTCGGATACCGTTACGACGAAGATTTTCATGCAAGGCCCCCAGGTGGAGAGAGATTTTCGACAAAAGGCGTTACTGTCAGAGGCCGATACCATGCGACTGCAGCGACGGGAGGCAGGCTCGTGGCCATCTCGCCGACATAGTCTCGCCAGGCCTGCAGATAGGTTGACGCAACTAAGGTCAGCACGGGTATATCCCGATCTATCGCCATTTCCAGAGCTGCGCGCAGGCCATGCCCCTCGGCTTCCGCCTTGCCGAAACGATTGAGTATGAGAACATCCGCAGGCCGTTCCAGCCGTTCCAGCCGTTCGATGGTTCGGCCGGCTATGTCTGCCAGGGCTCCTGTATCCAGCCGGCAGCTTGCCGCCGAAGCGCCGAGCGCCTGCATGATACCGAATTGCTCGCCGGTCTCGATATCCTCAAGCACCGTGTTCGAAATCGTATTACCTTCTTGGGAGAGTTTCCGCTGCAGATAGCCGGCCACAACGATACCCTCTGCCTGGAGGGCTTGTGCCACGGCGTCTAGAACCGTTGCGGAAGGCTGCCCATCCTGAATTTCGATCGCTGCAAGCTTCTGCATGGCATGCCCATAACGGATATCTTGGCCATTTGGAGGCGATCCTGTCTTGGTCGTCGCAGCCGGTTTCTCCCGGAACTGGCGCTTCCCTGATTTTTTCTACACGGGATTTGCAGCAGGCAGGAAGGCTTTCTTAGCCAAGCCTTTCACGACGCATACCGTATTGGACGTCGTCGGCAAAATTTACCTCGCGTTTCCGGACAAGGATGGTGGAGGGTCGTTTACACTCATTTGGAATGGGGATATTGTGTATCCGTAATTGGTTGCTGTCGGATATTTGGAATGGTCCTGAAAAGCCAAGTGGAATGGGCGCTTCACTGTTGCGCCATTCTGTCCGGCCTGCCCGAAGGCCGTTATCTTTCGACAAAGGCGCTGGCCGAACTGCATGGGCTTCCGAAGGAATATCTTTCAAAGGCATTGCAAAGCCTGTCGCAGGCCGGTCTCGTGCATACGACCCTCGGCCCGTCCGGGGGCTATCGCCTTGCCATGACCCCGACGGAACTGACTTTTCTGGATGTGGTGGAAGCGGTTGAAGGCAGTGGCCGCACCTTCGTGTGCCAGAATATCCGCGCCAGCAATCCGTGCCGGCCGAAAGGCTTTTGCGAAAGCGGTCCCTGTGCCGTTGCAAGGGTGATGTGGGAGGCGGATGAGGCGTGGAGATCCGCGCTTCGCAAGGTCACGTTTGCCGATCTCGGCAAAACCCTGGAGGCCGAAGTCGATCCGGCGATCTGGTCAGGCACTTTCGAATGGGTGCTCAAACGCGCGGGGTAGAGGTGTAATCGCGCTCGCTTTCTTATCGCCATCAATTGCCGGCATGACGAGATAGGCATGTGCCGGCATCGCAAACCGCAGGCCACTTTCGGTACAATGCCGGCTCACGACATCGATGACCTCGTTGCGTGCCGGGGTTCTATTGGCCGGGCTGGTAACGCGGAACTGGAGTTCCACATCGATCGCGAAGGCATCGATGCCCTTGAAGGCCACGATCGGTTTGGGTGTCTGGACGATACGCTGGCAATCCTCCAACGCAGTCTTCAAGATGGTTTCAATGAAGAGCGGCTGCCGATCTGTAGCGATGCGTATGACAAGTGTGGCGAGATGTGTTTCGTCCGGACGGGTGAGATTGGTCAGGCTGACCTTTGCCAGGGCGCTGTTGGGAAGAACGACGATGTTGTTGGCCGGTGTGAGGAGCTGTGTCGAACGCCAGTCATTCTGCACGATGCGCCCCTCTGTTCCATCGGCCAGCTGTATCCAGTCTCCGATTGAAAACGGCCGGCCCAGCGTCAGCGCAATGCCGGAAAAGACGTCGCCCAGTGTGTTCTGCAGCGCCAATCCGAGAATGATGGCGACGACGCCCGAGGTTGCGACAAGCGTTCCAACCGGGGCGCCGAAGACAAAGCCTGTGATCGAGAGCGCCACACCGAGATAGACACCGGCGACGATCAGGTCCTGTATCAACCTTGCTTCCTGCGGCCGGCGATCAAGGACGATGTAAAGGCGAACGAAGCCGATCGTCGCCCAGGCCAGATGTACCCACCAGAGGATTCTGGCGGATGTCCCGAGATAGGCCGGAATTCCGTTTGCCTCGCCAGCGCTGACCCGATGCGGAAGTATTCCGGCCGATAACAGGGCAGCCGTCATCGCGGCAAAGAACAGGATCTGGACGATAAGGCGCGCTGTCGGTTTCGTTTTGCCCTGAACATGCCAGACGACAATGCCGATGACGCCAAATGCAACGACGATCGCGAACGTGATTGAGGCAACGTTGTCGAACATGCGCGGTCTCCTTGACCCAATGGCGCAGCGGAGCCAGGCGCTTTTGCACCCGGCTCCGAAGCCGGCCTAATTTTTGATCGGGAAGGTCAGATCTTTCTGATTGCCGTCGACCACGAAGACCGCGAGAAGCTTTGCTGGTTTCGTGTCGCTGCCGTTCTTGCTGACACCGTGACGATCACCGGGAAATTCGGAGAAATTTTCTCCAGCCCTGTATTCCTTGACCGGGCCGTCATTGACTTGGCTGAGAATGGATCCTTCCAGCACCGTGGCATAGATGAAGGCGCTGTCGGGATGCGTGTGCGCGTCCGAATAGCCACCTGGACCGTATTCGACGAGAACCCCCTTGAGGCTTTTTCCGGGTACATTTGGCAATTCATGCTCATAAACGAGCGTGACCTTGGAGGCGGCGCCGCCAGCCGTGTCATGCGCAATGGCACTACCGACGCCAAGGGTTGCGACTGCAATTGCGCAGAAAATCGATCTGAACATCGTATCTATCCTTCTATGAGGGAAAAGCGCCTACCTGCGCGACGAGGTGGCGAACCATTGCTCGAAGCCCACTTTGCCAAGGCGTTGAGCCTTGTCGGCGACAAGGGATCCGTCTTCCAGACGCGCCCCGAAATATCTCGCACCTGGATCTGCAACGACCTCACGGCTGTCGCCGCTGGCTTTCAGGTAACGCGCGACCAGTTCGTTGAGGCGGAAGCGTTCCGGGCCTGCGATTTCGACGAGGCCATTCACCGGCTTGCCGAGCGCCACGTCGGCCATCGCATCAGCGACATCGTCTGAGGCAATCGGCTGCACGGAGGCCGGCGACAGATGGATCTTGCCATCGACCATGCCGGATTGGGCAATTCCGGCCAGGAACTCCATGAACTGCGTGGAGTGAACGATGGTGTAGGGAATGCCGCCTTCGCGGATCAGTTTCTCCTGAACCAGCTTGGCCCGGAAATACCCGCTTTCCTGGAGGCGTTCTGTGCCAACGACCGAGAGGGCGACATGGTGCCTTACGCCGGCAGCCTTTTCGGCGGCCAGCAGATTGCGGCCGGACGTTTCGAAGAATTCCATCACCGCTTCGTCCTCGAATGACGGCGAGTTGGCGAGATCGAGAACGACCTCGGCTCCCGTCAGTGCTTCGGCCACCCCCTCGCCGGTGATCGTGTTGACGCCGGTATTGGGTGAGGCAGCGATCGCCTCATGGCCTTTGGCCCGCAGGCGTTCGGTGGTCTTCGAACCAATCAGGCCGGTTCCGCCTATGATGACGATCTTCATGATAGTCCCTCCGCCAGCCGCGCTGACATCCTGCGTTTATCGGTAGATGCCTATGCCTCAGTTGAGGCCTGCCTTTTCAAGCCCGTAAAGCTTGTCCGCAGATCCCGGCACGACCTTGAAGGCGATGCTGGCGCGGTTCCAGGCGTTGATGGTCATGATCGAGAAGGTCAGATCGGAGATTTCCTTCTCGGAAAGCTGGCCGCGGACGCGTTCGTAAAGTTCGTCCGGAATGCCGCCTTCCGGCAATTCGGTGACGGCTTCGGTCCAGGCCAGAGCAGCGCGTTCGCGAGGAGCAAACAGGTTTGATTCCCGCCAGATCGCCACATGATAAAGGCGGAGCTCTCTCTCTCCATGAATCTTGGCTTCCTTGACATGCATGTCGAGGCAAAAGGCGCATCCGTTGATCTGCGAAGCGCGAATATTGACGAGATCGCGGATCGGCTGTTCGATCACGCTGTCCTTCAGCGACATGCTGAGTTCGGACATTTTCTTGAAGAATTCGGCCGATTGCGCGGCGTAGTTCAAACGCTGTGTCATTCTACTCTCCTTTATTAAGGACTCAATATGTCCTTATGGATACAAAATATCCTTAATTACTGGACAGGCAATCAAAACCGGTCTAAGTTTTCGACATAACGCTTATTCAAAGCAGCTCGGGCCAGGGGAGGGACCTGCATGGATATCGTTTCGGCATTGCGGACATTTTTGCGTGTCGCGGAGGCGGGCTCGTTCTCGGCGGCCGCACTTGACCTCGGTCTGACGCAACCCGCCGTCTCCCGACAGGTGTCGGCACTTGAGGAGCACTACTGCACACGGCTGTTTCACCGTTCGACCAACGCTCTTTCACTGACGGTCGAAGGTGAGCAGATGATCCCGTTGGCACATAAGGTCATCGATGCAATCGAGGCACTTGGCGAAACGACGTTGCCGGAAGGCATTGGCGCCGCCGGTAAAGTGAAGGTCAGCCTGCCTGCGCCGCTCGGCCTTTATATCAGTGATCGGCTGCCGCTCTTCCTGACAAGGCATCCCGGCCTGTCCGTCGATATGCTTTTCAGAGACCAGCCGTCCGATCTGGTCGGAGAGGGGATAGACCTGGAAGTGCGTCTGGGAGACGTCGCGGACAACAGCCTGATCTGTCGCCGCATCGGCTGGACAACGGCCTATCTGGTCGCTGCGCCGGATTATCTTGCCGGCCGAAATCTTCCGACACGCCCGGAAGATGTCCGCGATCACGACAATATTTGCTATAACCGCGGTGGTGAGGGACGGTTCTGGAGCTTTCTGAACGGCTGCGATATCGAGAAGATCAAGGTCGAGCCGCGGATGACCTTCAACAACGCGGTTGCGGTGCATCGAGCAGTGCTCGCCGGTGGCGGGTTGGCTGTTCTCTCCCATATCCTGGCGGTCGACGATATTAGAGCGGGGCGGCTCATCCATCTGATGCCGAATTATCCGCCGTCGCGTTTGCCGATCACCCTTGTTTATGCGTCACGCCGCAATTTGCCACTGCGGGTCCGCACCGTCTTCGACTTTCTTGTTGAAGCGGTTGGCGAGGATGAGCTTATGGGGAGTGGCGTGGCCCATGCTATCTAGAAAGCCATGCCGGCCGATCGCTCGCGGATTGAGGCAAATCCTTTATGTTTCTCGGGGTCGTCGGAGATGCCGTTCTTTTGAGCGTCAAGCGCCCTGACCCAGCATCACCTTTGTTCGATTGCGACCAGCAAGCTTAGCGTCGTAAAGCAGCCGGTCTGCCTGTCTGTAAAGCTCGGCAAATCCCGTGTCGGCTTCGGGCGCTGGATTGGTCATACCCATGCTGGCTGTTACCGTTTGCTCAAGGTCCGGTAGCGCATTCCCGACGGCTGCGGTGATCGCCTGGCGCCGGCGTTCTGCCCGTAACTGCGCATCTTCGCCGCGCACCAGCAGCACGAACTCTTCGCCACCGAAGCGGAAGGCATGAACCTGAGGGTCCGACCGGAGGGTCTCGGCCACGGCTTTCAGGACTTCGTCGCCGATGTCATGGCCGTATATGTCATTGATCGACTTGAAATGGTCTAGGTCAAGGACGGCGAACGCGCGATAACCTTCTGCGCGATATTTCTCGAAATTCTGCTCGATTGCTCGCCGATTGAGCAGTCCCGTCAGAGCATCGCGTTCCGACAGGCGCTCGAAGACATCCGCCTCGAGCCGTGCGCTGTCTCTTTGTCGCTTGAGCGTCATGAAGCGGTCGGCAACGCCGAGCGTTGTAAACATGACCTCACATACGCAACCCACGTAGAAGAGCAGCATGGCATCGTTGCTCTCAAGCCAGGGTACTACGCCTGTCACCAGACGTATCGTTCCGGCGACGATCACCGGCACATAGCCCACCGCCTGAAACTTGGCCGCGCGGCTCCCACGTCGCAAAGCGTCGGCAACGGACAGCACGAAAATGGCGATAACCGGGGCAAAGGCTGCCGTGTAGACCGTTGACTGAATCGGCCGCGCGACGAAGGGAAAGGCTGCGTGAGAGATGCTAAGGAACATCGCCCATGCGGCGCAATAAAGCAGCGCGCGACGAAGGAAAGGATGAAGGCGATCCGGTTCTATGAAGCTGTGGGTGAACATTGCGCCCGAAGCGACGGTAAGGCCGAATATAATCGTCGTCAGCCAGCTCAATGTCATCGCCGGCGGATCGAAGAGCACGACTGCTATTCCGGAAGAGACTACGATCGTCAGCAACAGCGAGATCGTCAGGGTGGCATGCCACAGCACGAATGGCTCATGCAGCACCCGATAAAACGCCACATTGAAAAGGAGAGGCATCAACAGCATGCCGGCAAGCATGGCCAGCAGCACGAGCGAGCGCAGAAGCTCCGAGTCGATGGGAAGATCGGACGGCGCCAGATAGGCCCTCTCCAACGTCATGCGATGACTTAGCAGATCGAATGCGACGACTACCTGGCCTGTGTCGCGTGTCACGCTCGGCAGGTCCGCCTTGAAATACCCGCCACCCAAGGAGCTTTTCAGGTCAGCGGCCGCCAGCGAGTTCTGGCGTATGGCGCCGTCCCGATCAATTGCGAGAAGGTGCACCGCCTCGAGCGCACTTCGCCTGGAAAAGAAGTATTCGGGGAGTGGTTTACTGGGATCGATGTCAAAACGTAGCAGGACCCGCTCGCCCTCAATGGAATAGGGCTCATCGCCGCAAATCCAGCGTTCGGTCGATCCGACAATGGCGGCGAAATCGTCCGATAGATCGCCGGATGCCCAGCAGGAGCTCAGGATGTGAGGAGCTTCATCCGCGCGCAACGGATTGGTGGCCAGAGATGCCAGCATCACTAGGCTCAATAGGGCGATCAGAAGCGTTTTTCGAAGGCCGTCCCACACCATTGCTCAACGCTACACCTCAAAGATTGCAATGAGGTTACACATAGTGATGGCTGGGAGAGCTGAGGAAGGCAAGGAAACAGATCGAATTCCGGCCCTTGATGTTGCGTAAGCTGGAGTTCCAGCGTCAAAATTTGGTGGCGCACGAGGGGGCATGGTTTCGTATTTCGTGGCCGCGAAAGCCTTCCTGCGGTGCCTGAGCCTTGCGGACGAGAATGCCGTTGGAAAAGCCTCTGATTGAGAAGTGCAGAATTCCTCGCCGAAAGCGAGTGTGAAGAGGTGTGCTCCCGGCTATCCTGATTTTTCGCAGTCATATTATGGAATTTGTCATTTCGATTTATATTACGGTTGACATTTAAGGATTTTTTTGCGGTATAAAGATTACAACATACGTGGGCGGAGGCATATGTTAGTAATTCTCGCGGACGATCTAACGGGCGCGCTCGACTCGGCGGCTCCCTTTGCCGGGCGTGGTCTTCACACTGAAGTCGCGCTCGGCCAGGCTGCTATTGCCGGCATTGTTGACGATCGCCCGGATGTTCTTTCGATCAACCTGAATACGCGCGAGATTGCCGCCGGCAAGGCGCGTGCTGCAACTGCTGCGGTAATCGCCTTGCTGCCGAAGCGCGCCCGAGTTTTCAAGAAGATCGATTCCCGTTTGAAGGGAAACATTGTTGCCGAACTGGATGCCACACCGTTCAACCGCGCTCTCGTCGCTCCGGCAATTCCGGAGTTCGAACGAATCGTGGAAGGGGGGCGGATTGCCGGTTTTGGCATAGAAACTCCGATCACGATCGCCGACCGGTTCGGTTCACATGCAGCCCGCATTCATGTTCCGAATACCCGTACCCTGGCCGACATGGATGCTGTTCTGGCCGAGGCCGAGAATGACGGCACTGATCTTTTGATTGGAGCGCGTGGCCTTGCCGAAGCGCTTGCAGGTCGCATGGCCGACAAGGCTGAGCCACAGCCGGCAACCATTCCATCTGGCCGGATCGCCTTCGTGATCGGCTCGCGTGATCCGATCACGCTTGCGCAGATAGAAGCTCTTCGTAGCGGACATAGTCTGGATTATCTGCCTGCTCCCAATGGTCATCTCGCTGATTTAGCAGATACGGGCTCTGATCTTATGCTGATGCAAGCTACACCCGGTACGGAGGAGATTGACCCGCAGCAGGTTTCAGAAGCCCTGGCTGATGGGGTGGAGCGGAATTTTACCGATTACGACGGAACGCTGCTTCTCTCGGGTGGTGCGACGGCGGAAGCTGTATTGCGCAGGCTTGGGCTTTCTCGGTTGCGTCTGCATGGGGAATGCCTGCCGGGTCTCGGTCTTGGCTCGGCCGAAGGTCGTTGCATCATAGCAAAATCGGGTGGCTTCGGTCATCCTGACACATTGAAACAAATAGCGGATATGGTCCTGCAAAGGGCAGGTTGAACATGGGACTTGAAACAGGAACCGCCCGCAAGGGCCTCGCCGATATCGTTTTCGAGCGCATGCTGCGAGCGATCAAGTCCGGTGCCTACAAGCCGGACGAGCGATTGCCGACCGAACATGACCTTGCTGCCGAATTCGAGGTTTCCCGCCCTGTCATCCGTGAGGCGCTGAAACGCCTGCGCGACCAAAGCTTGATCTATTCACGTCGTGGTGCAGGCAGTTTCGTTCGCTCCGTCGGTCTGAGAAATCCGCTTGGGTTCGGTCAACTGGAAAACGTTGCGGATCTCCTGAACTGTTACGAATTCCGCCTGACGCTTGAGCCCGCCGCCGCCGCCGCCGCGGCCAGTCGCCACGATGCCGACAGCCTGAAGGCAATCCGGCAGGCGCTGGAACTGCTGCGCGACGCCACCAACCGCCAGTCTCACCGCGAGGACGCCGATTTTCAGTTTCACCTTGCGATTGCTCGCGCTGCCCAGAACAACTATTTTTCAACTGCCATGGAAGCCCTTAAGGATCACATCGCGGTTGGCATGAAGTTCCACGGCGCGTCGATAAAGCGGGAAGCCTCCGGCCTTTCTCGCGTGTTTGGCGAACATGAAGCGATTGCCACAGCCATTGCCAACCACAATGAGGATGACGCCCGTCGGCTGATGCTGGAGCACCTGACCGGGTCGCGGGAACGCTTGTTCCAGTCGTCGCACAAGTAGCGACGCACCATCGGTCTCGCCTGTTTTCGCCATTGCTCAGGCGCAAAAAGTCTTCTGCCGTATAAGACCAAGAACGTACCACATGCCGCCTTGCCAGGTTATCCGCAGGCCGGTTTCTTTACCGTTGTCCGCGCTCCCATGGAGCCACCAGTCGGCGCGCCGCCTGCTCACGGCAGCTGAGCCGCGAATGCTGCGGATAGATCGTAGTCGCTCTCCAAAGAATTTCGGCCAATTTTGATCGATGCATCCTGCGCGAGCTGCCGATCTCGCGTGGTTGTTGATCCCTTTGGGCTTCTCCGCGAGACAGGTTGACCAAGTTGACGATTTTCAATATTATGTATGAGTTCAATATATTGAACAATCGATCAAGGGAGGAGTGATCGTGAGCGGACGCGGTGTCGAGCGTGTTTTGGATATGATCGAGTGGTTTGCTGCTTCACCTGAGGGCGCAAGCCTGACGGAGATTGCGGCTGCGCTCGCCATGCCCAAGTCGAGCGCGCTTCTGATGCTGCAGTCACTGACCGAGCGCGGTTACATCCATCGCCTTGGCAGCGGCGAATATCAGCTGCTCAGGCTTCCCGGCGAAGTTTCGGCCGACGGCCGCAATTACGGCGCGTTGATCGCTCTGGTCTCGTCTTATCTTTCCGATGCTGTGCAGCAGACGGGAGAGAGCGGCTTCATCGCGGTTTTGGAAGGCCAGTCGATCCGCTACCTCAACAAAGTCCTGCCGAAGCGCGAAATTCTCTACGATCGCGATATCGTCCCGACGCGCCTGGCACACAAGGTCGCCAGCGGCGTGGTCCTGTTGGCCGCCGGCAGCGATATGGAAGTCGAGACTTATGCGATGTCTGCCTCCTTATCGGAGGCAGAATATTCGAAGCTTCGTGAGGCTATCCAAAGTGCTCGCGCATCAGGCTTCTATCTCAATGCCATGGGAGTCGTCGAAGGTGCCGCAGGCGCTGCCGCTCCGATCATTGGCGCAAACGGCAATGCGATTGCCGCACTCAACATCTCCGGGCCGCAGGTCCGGTTCGTCACAAATTCCGACCGCATATCCGAAGTGGTCCGGGAAACTGCAGTCGCGATCAGTGAGGAGCTGGCGCGTCGCAGTCGTCGTTTATCCAAAGGGAGGTAAGGAATGAAAATCGTCACTCTAACGGCCGTTGCCGGCTTGCTTGCCGGTATCGCCGGTTTTGCCCAGGCACAGGAAGTGCCGGCCGGATATCCGGCCGATTATTCGAAGATCATCGAAGGTTCGCGCGCCGAAAAGGGCCTGATGATCTATTCCAACATGGCTGACAATAATTGGCAGCCGCTCATCAAGGGCTTCAATGCAAAATACCCCTGGGTGAAGGTCGAGACGGTCGATCTCGGTTCCGGCACCGTGCATTCCCGCTGGGAAGCCGAAAAGGGATCGAGCGCCCGCACCGCCGATCTTCTGGTCTCCGGCGCCAATGACCGCTGGGCGTCCTACGGCAAGGACGGCCTGATGGACGACTACAAGAGCCCGGAAATCGACAAGCTTCCGGAATTCGCTCATCCCTATCCGGGCGTGAACGTGCTTTCCACGGACCCTCTGGTCATCACCTACAATGCGGCGCTTTTGCCGGAAGACCAGCGCCCGACCGGTTTTGCGTCGCTGGTCGAAGATGCCGTGGCCGAGCCTGATACGTTCAAGGGCAAGATCACTACCTATGACGCGGCGCGCAACAGCTTCGGTCTGACCGCCTGGTGGGCCTATATGGACAAGAAGGGCGAGGCGGGCTGGGACGGCCTTCGCAAGATCGGCTCGATGATCCGTGGCGAAACCTCCGGCGGCCCGATGAACGAGAAGATCGCCACCGGCGAATACCTGATGGGCATTGCCGTTTCCGGCATCACCATCTTTCCGCGCCTGGAACAGCCGGGTGGCGAGATCCTCGGTTTTGCCTTCCCCGACGACGGCACGATCATGATGCTGCGAGGCATGGGCATTCCGAAGGGTGCCGCCAACCCGAATTCAGCAAAGCTTTTCGTCGATTATGCGCTGAGCCAGGATGGACAGACGCAGGTCGGCAAGGGCGGTCTCGTTCCCTACCGCGAAGATGTGGCCGAAGATCAGGTTCGCTACACCTTCCAGAAGATCGGCGAAATCGTCGGCAAGGACAATGTCATCACCGCCGGTTTCGACCAGCGTCTGATCACCGAAGCGGGTCCCTTCGTTGAGAAGTGGAACGCAGCTATCGCCGGCAAATAAGCCGAGCCGAAGGGCCGGCCTCTCACCGGCCCTTCCACCAACTCTGACAGGAAAAATCGATGACGGATATCAGCCACCCCGGCGCGGCCGGACGGGGGATAGACCGATCGCGTGCGATCTACTGGGGCGTTGCGGCGCTGACGACGATCCTCGTATTCGGTCCGATCACCCCGATCATCTTCCAGGCATTTCTCGACAAACCGCTCTATGACGATACGGCGGTAATGACGGTCGGCAATTTCGCCCGGCTGTTCAGCGAACCGGGCATGGCCGGCGTGTTCTTCAACACGCTCTATTTCGGCGCGCTGACCATGGTCGTCGCTCAGGTTTTCGGGGCCGTGATGGCGGTTCTCGTCGGGCGCACCAATCTGCCGGGCCGCAAATGGCTGGGCGAAATCTTCATCTGGCCACTGTTTGTTTCGAACCTCGTCATCGCCTTCGGCTGGTTTACCATGTACGGCCCGTCGGGCTTCATGACGCTGGCCGCGAAAACCTATCTCGGCGGCGCGCCGTGGAACCTCTACAGCGTCACTGGCATGGGCATCGTCGCAGGTCTCAGCCAAGCGCCGCTGACCTATCTCATGTGTCTCGCGGCCGTCACCAAGGCAGACCCGCTGCTGGAAGATGCGGCGCGATCCACAGGTGCCGGTCCCTTCCGGGCGTTGTTCTCGGTCACGATCCCGATGATCCGTCCCGCGATCATCTACTCGGCTGTATTGAACTTCGTCGTCGGCATCGAGATGCTGGCGATCCCGCTACTCTTCGGCGGTCCGTCCGGCATCCAGACGGTCACGACCTTCCTCTACAACGCCGGCATCAATGCCGCCGTGCGCCCGGAATACGGCATCGTCGGCGCTGCAGCCGTCATCCTGCTGATCGTCGTTGCCTTCCTCGTCTGGCTCCAGGGTTTCCTGATGAAAGGCGCTGGCCGCTTCGTCACCGTGCGCGGCAAGGCGAGCCGTCCCTCGACGCTCGATCTCGGCGCCTGGCGCTGGCCGGCATTCCTGTTCGTCTTCGCCTTCGCATTCCTGACGATCATATCGATCTTCGGCGGGATCTTTATGCGCTCGGCAGTGAGCTTCCTCACCCCGCTCATTCCGTTCTGGAAGGTACTGACGACGGCCAATTTCGAGCATGTTCTCGGCTCGGCAAACTATGTCCGCTCGATCGTGAATTCGGTTCTGGTGGCAACGATCGGTGCCGCAATCGGTACGTTCTTCATTCTGGTGATCGCGCTCGTCGCCCGCCGTTCGGACTTCCGTCACAGCCGCGCGCTCGAATATATCGCGCTTTTCCCGCGCTCGCTGCCGGGTATCATCGCCGGTCTCGGCTTCTTCTATGCCGTCATCTGGTTGCCTGGGGCGGACATCATCCGCGGCACGATCGCGGTCCTGATCCTTGCCTTCATGATCCGCTACATCCCGGTCGGCTTCGGCGCCATCGCGCCGGCACTTGCCCAGGTCGGCGAAGAACTCGACCGAGGCGCTCGTATCTCGGGTGCGGACTGGTGGACAACGGTAACGCGCATCATCGTGCCGATCCTGAAACCCGCGCTGTTCAGCTGTTACGCGTTGCTCTTCATCCATTTCTTCAAGGAATATGTGACGGCGGCCTTCCTCTATCAGCCGGGTTCCGAAATCATCGGCACCACCATGCTGCAGCTTGTCGCCCAGGGCGATAACGGCCCGGTCTCCGCCCTCGCAACCATTCAAGTCATCATTACCGCCGCGTTCGTCATTCTCGCTCGCCGCGTCATGGGAGCCAAAATCTATGGCTGATCTCGTCCTCGAAAACCTCACCATCAAATACGGCTCGGTTACCGCCGTCGACAACCTCAACATCCATGTCGCTTCGGGCGAATTCCTGACACTGCTCGGGCCATCGGGCTGCGGCAAGTCGACCTCGCTCTTTGCGGTCGCCGGTCTCAACCACGCGACATCGGGCACGATCCGCGTCGGCGACCGGGTGTTGTTTGACGGCAACCCGAACAACACGGTGCCTCCGGAAAAGCGCAATATCGGTCTCGTTTTCCAATCTTACGCGCTCTGGCCGCACAAGACCGTTGCCGAAAACCTCGCCTTCCCGTTGACACTTCGCAAGATCGGCAGGGCGGAACGTGACGAACGCATCAAGGAAGCGCTTGGCCTGGTCGAAATGCTCCCCTATGCCGATCGTTATCCGTTCGAGCTTTCCGGTGGTCAGCAGCAGCGTGTCGCACTCGCCCGCGCTCTGGTTTATCGCCCGCCGCTTCTGCTGCTTGACGAGCCGCTGTCGAACCTCGACGCGAAACTGCGCGAACGTGCCCGCGTCTGGCTGCGTGAACTGCAGGAACGGCTGAACGTCACCACCATCTACGTAACCCACGATCAGGCCGAAGCGCTTGCGGTTTCCGACCGCATTGCCGTCATGAGCATGGGCCGTATGCGCCAGCTCGACACACCGCGCGAAATCTATGAGCGTCCAGCCGACAGCTTCGTCGCCGACTTCATCGGCTCGTCCAACTTCTTCGACGGCACGATGGTGGAGAGCGGTACTGACAAGGCCCGTATTCGTCTGGCGGACGGCAGCGAGATCGTCACTCCGCCCGGCCCAGCCGGCAAGGACGGTTCGGTCGTCGTCGCCATCCGGCCGGAAAAGATTGAACTTTCCAACTCGACCGGTCCTAACACGATGCGTGTCTCTATCGATCAACGGACCTATCTTGGTTCCGTCTGGCAATATGCCGTGCGCTCGGGTTCGATCGAGTTCCGTATCCAGACCCCGGCAGAGCTGAAAGAGGATTCGATCCTCGTACACATTCCTCAGGAACATTGCGCTGTCTTCCCTGACAAGCCGGGCGCGAATTGAGGTTTTCGATGGCAGAGAACAAGAAAACCGTTCGCTTCCAAGCCGACAGGCAGGGGCCACTGCACGGGATACGTGTCGTCGACCTAAGTCGTGTTGTTGCCGGCAACATGTTGTCGCTGCAGCTCGGCGATTTCGGCGCCGATGTCATCAAGGTGGAACCGCCGCAGGGTGATGCACTGCGCGAATGGCGGGACAACGGCCATTCGTTGCACTGGAAAACCTATGGCCGAAACAAACGCTCGATCGCACTCAACCTGCGCCAGCCGAAGGCGCTGGAGGCGCTGAAGAAACTGCTCGAAACCGCGGATGTCTTCATCGAGAACTTTCGTCCCGGCACGCTCGAGGAAATGGGGCTTTCACCGGAAAGCCTGCTGGAGCTCAATCCTAAGCTCATCATCGTGCGTATTTCCGGCTTCGGCCAGACCGGGCCTTATGCCAAGCTGCCGGGCTTCGGCACGCTGGTCGAGGCGATGAGCGGCTTTGCCTCGCGTACCGGCTTTCCGGATCGCGAGCCGGTGCTTCCACCGCTTGCGCTTGCCGACATGATCTCCGGCCTTACCGGCGCCAATGCCGTGATGATGGCGCTGTTCGCCCGCGAACGTGGCGATGCGAACGGTCAGGTCATTGACCTGTCCTTGCTGGAACCGATCTTCGCCTCGCTCGGGCCGGAAGCCTCGATCTATCACGTCACCGGCAAGGTGAAGCAGAGATCCGGTTCCGGTTCCAACACGGTTTCGCCGCGTAACGTCTATCTCTGCAGCGACGGGAAATATGTCGCGCTTTCCGGATCGACCCAGGTGATCGCGATGCGGATATTCGACATTGTCGGACGACCGGACATGAAGGATGATCCGCGCTTTGCCACCAATGTCGAACGCGTCAGACATCGGGAGCTGGTGGATGCGGCACTCGGCGCGTGGTTCGTTACCCGCACTCGCGATGACGCTCTGGCGGTGATGCGTGCCGCCGGTGCCACGGTCGGTCCCGTCTATGATATCGCCGACATCAGCACAGACCGGCATTTCTCCGAGCGCGAGATTGTCGTCGACGTGGAGGATGCCGACCTCGGCAGTATCCCGCAGCACAATATCTTCCCGCGTTTTTCAGCGACGCCCGGCGTCTTCCGCCACCCGGCTCCGGGTGTCGGGGAGCAGACCGAAGCGATCCTTGCCGAGATCGGCATGAGCCTGGACGAATTGGAGGTGAAGGAATGATTTCCTCGCTTCTCTACGTTCCGGGCAATGCCCCTCGCTTTCTAGAGAAGGCAGGACAGCGCGGCGCGGATGTCGTCATCATCGATCTCGAGGATGCCGTGCCGAAGGCAGCCAAGACCGAAGCCCGCGATGGGTTGGCGAAGTGGGTGCCGGAAATCAAACAAAGCGGTTGCCAGGTTTTCGCGCGTATCAACCAGTCGGATCGGCTGATCGAGGATGCTATCGCCGCGACACGGGCGGGCGCCGACGGACTTTATGTTCCGAAGGTCGACAGTGCGGATATTCTCGTCCGTCTGGCAGAGAGCCTCGTGCCGCATGAAAAAGATCGTGCGCCGATCGGCTTCGTTCCCTTGATTGAGGACATGAAGGGGCTGTTCGAAGTCCGTGCGATCGCGCACGCTCCGCGCGTCTTCGCATTGACATCCGGTGGCGAGGATCTTGCCACCGCAATGGGTGCGAAGCCCACGCCGGAAGTACTGCGTTATCCCAAGCTGATGATCCACTATGCAGCCAAGGAAGCCGGTGTGCTGTCCTTCGGCATGCTGCGCACCACGGTCGATTTTTCCGACAAGGAAGCCCTTAGGGTTGCGGCTCTTGAGGCGCGAGATTTTGGCTTCGACGGTGCGACCTGCATCCACCCTTCCGTCGTTCCGATCCTCAACGAATGCTTCGCTCCTGCCCCGGAAGAGATTTCATGGGCCCGGAAGGTGGTTGAAACCAACGAGCAGGAAGCGGCGGCCGGGCGAGGGGCATTCATGCTGGATGGCAAGTTCGTCGATGCGCCGATCGTGATCCGCGCCCAAAATCTCCTCAAGCGACTTGAAAAAGGACGGGCCAGTTCATGACCCACGACATCATCCAGGGGGCCGAATACGGCAAACGCGGGCGGCGCATTCTCGTCAGCCATAACAAGATTGCCGAAAAAGCCATCCGGCTTCTGAACCAGCACGATATCGACGTATTCTTCTCGCCGCCCTACGATCCATCTGACGTGGTGGCCGGGCGCGCCGCTGATTTGAAAATCGACGGCTTGATGGTGCGCCAGGGGCGTATCAATGAAGACGTCATTGCCGCTTCGCCTAAACTCAAGGTCATCGCCAAGCATGGTGTCGGTGTCGACAATGTCGATATTGCCGCCGCCGCAAAGCTTGGCATTCCGGTGCTGCGGGCTATGGGATCCAATTCACGCGCAGTCGCGGAGCACACGATTGCACTGGCGCTCAGCCTGATCAAGGAAGTGTTTCCGCTCGATCGAGCGGTGAAGAACGGCGAATGGCCGAAGCCGACCTTTACCGGCAAGGACTTCCTCGGTGCCACCATAGGCCTTGTGGGCTATGGCGGCATCGGCCGTGAGACGGCCCGCATGGCGGAAGCGCTAGGAATGGAAGTCGTCGTCTACGATCCTTTCGCACCCGGTGCAGCCGAGGCAGATGGTTTCGCCTCCGCCAGTGACATCGACGCCATGTTGCCATCGCTCGACGTGCTGAGCATCCATTGCCCGTTGACGGCGGCAACCCGCGACCTGATCGATGCCCGCCGGCTTGGTTTGATGAAGAAGTCCGCGGTGCTGGTGAACACCGCTCGTGGCGGGATCATCAACGAGATGGATCTTGCAGAGGCGCTTGCCGTCGGCACCGTGGGAGGTGCGGCACTCGACAGTTTTTCCAGCGAGCCGCCGCCAGCCGACAGCCCACTCTGGTCACTCGGCACGCTGATCGCAACCCCGCATATCGGCGGCGTGACCTATGGCTCAGCCGACGCAATGGCGGTGATCGCCGCCCAGCACATCATCAGCGTTCTCGACGGCAATGCACCCGATGAACGCTCGCTTGCCCGTCCAACAGAACTTTCTGCCTGAGGTATCCATGACTTACGGATTTCGCGTCAAACTGAACTGGGAACGTATCGAAAAGGCGCAGGTGGAGGCATTCCGCGGCCTTCCGGTCGCCAATGTCAGCGATTCCATGTCGCGCATCTGCGCGCTCGGCAATAATCTGAGGCCGATGCATCGCTCAGGTAATCTCGCAGGTGCCGCGCTGACGGTAAGAAGCCGTCCCGGCGACAATCTCATGCTGCACAAGGCGATCGACATGGCGCAGCCCGGCGACGTGATCGTCATCGATGCCGCCGGCGAAACGGCCAATTCTCTGATGGGTGAGCTGATGCTTGCTCATGCAATCCGCCGCGGTGTTGCCGGTTTCGTGATGAACGGCGCCATTCGCGATGCGGAGGCATTTTTGGAGCGCAATATTCCGGTCTTCGCCTGCGGCGTCACTCATCGCGGCCCGTATCGCACCGGCCCCGGCGAAGTCGGCCTGCCGATCGCGATCAACGGCACGGTGATCGAGCCGGGTGACCTGATCCTCGGTGACCTCGACGGTGTGGTCTGTGTTCCCAAGGCTGATGCGGCGGATGTCTTCAAGGCTGCGACGAAGAAGCACGAAGCAGAAACGAAGCAGATGGCCGAGACGGAAGCTGGAACGGTCAATCGCGAATGGGTCGACCAGGCGCTGCGCAATGCCGGTTGCGAGTTCATCGACTAAGCAGAATGTGATGCGGCACCCGGCTTGATGCCGGGTGCGTCAATCGAGGTCGGTGGTCAGCCGATCGCCATAAGGCTGGCATTGCCGCCGGCGGCTGTGGTGTTGATCGAGGTCGACACCTCCTCCAGCAGCCAGTTCAGGCAAAAGGCTTCGGCATCCAGCTTAAGCTCTTCCGAAGATGCCGCCTGTACGAGGACGAGCGGTCCCGGGAGGGCCGCAATCTTCTTGGTCGCCGCGACAAGGCGCTCACCTTCAGCCTCGATCAAAGCGCCGGCGAAAGGCGCGTCCTTGGCCCAGTCCTCGCTCCAGACGATCCGGGTTGCGATGCTCGCCGGTAGGTCGGCGAGTGACGCCTTGAGACCTGAGGCAAGATCGATTGCCACCTCGTTGCCGGTCGCAAGTGCTGCGGTGAGCTGGCGATAGAGGCCGACTTCCGTCTGCGGAACCAGCAGAATGCGGCCGCGCGGATGAAGCGCATAAATATTGCGCTCACCGACCGGGCCGGAGAGATCGGTCTGCAGGCCGAGCGCCGAGACCGCGCCTGTTTCGCGGGCGTCCTGGGCCAGCTTGTTGCGGCCGCG
>DLSX01000146.1 GCA_002500765.1 Neorhizobium sp. UBA7851 | reverse complement strand
GCCGCGCCGCGGACGTTGCCGGTTGCGACGCCGCCGATAATGGCGCCGGATGCAGCGCCAATGCCTGCGCCCCTTTCCGTGGCGGTGCAGCCTGCGAGCGAGGCGCCCACCATCAACATAATCAGAGCCTTCTTCATGGCTTTCTCCAGTTCGGTTTCATCACGTCCATCTTCCGATGGAGTGACGTTTCCGTTGGAACAATAGGTCTCGCTTGTAAAGAGTCCATATGAGCGGCGCGTTTTATTGCGTCAGGTGCTGATATTGCTCTGAAAACGTCGCATGGCGGCTTTGTCGATGCTGATCTTCAATCGAAAATTGATTGGGGCTCGTCTTGCTGATCGGACCTGAACTTTTTCAATCCACGCTTGATGTGGGTCAAACTTCACATTTTCACTACCGCTAGGATTTGGATTGGAATAAATCTAAAATGGGCCTATTGCCGCAGGTATGCGTGAACAGCCTCTTCAGGCTTGACGAAGAAGCTGGCAAAAATCAAAAAAGCCTAACGCAGTTTTTGGAGCGTAAGCATGGATTTCGAGGCATTTTTCAAGAGCGAACTGGACGGGCTGCACCAGGAAGGCCGTTACCGCGTGTTCGCCGATCTCGAACGACAGCGCGGAAGCTTTCCGCGGGCGACGCACCACACGCCAGCCGGAACGAAGGACGTGACCGTCTGGTGTTCCAACGACTATCTTGGGATGGGCCAGCATCCGGCCGTGATCGCCGCCATGCATGAAGCCATAGATCACTGTGGCGCGGGTGCGGGAGGCACCCGGAATATTTCTGGCACCACCCACTACCACGTTCTGCTCGAGCGCGAGCTCGCTGACCTGCACGGCAAGGAAGCCGGCCTGATCTTCAATTCCGGCTACATGTCCAACTGGGCGACGCTCGGCGTTCTTGGCCAGAAGATTCCCGGCCTGATCATTTTCTCAGATGCGCTGAACCATGCTTCGATGATCGAGGGCATTCGCCACGGCAAGTGCGAGCGGGTGATCTGGAAGCATAACGATCTCGTCGATCTGGAAGCCAAGCTTGCGGCAGCCGATCCGAAGGCGCCGAAGATGATCGCGTTCGAAAGCGTCTATTCGATGGACGGCGATATCGCGCCGATCAAGGAGATCTGCGATCTCGCCGACAAGTATGGCGCGATGACCTATCTCGACGAAGTTCATGCCGTTGGCATGTACGGGCCACGCGGCGGCGGTATTGCCGAGCGCGAAGGCCTGATGGATCGCGTGACGATCATCGAAGGTACGCTCGCGAAGGCGTTCGGCGTGATGGGGGGCTATATCACAGCGTCCACGGCGCTTTGCGATTTCGTCCGTTCATTTGCCTCGGGCTTCATCTTCACGACGTCCCTGCCGCCGGCGCTTGCTGCCGGTGCGATTGCCTCGATCAAGCATCTGAAGGGCAGCCAGATGGAGCGCGCGCGCCACCAGGAGCGTGTCCGCACACTGCGCGGCATGCTCGATGCCAAGGGCATTCCGCATATGCCGAACCCGAGCCATATCGTGCCGGTGATGGTCGGCGATGCGGCCAAGTGCAAGTGGATCTCGGATCTTCTGATGGACAACTGCAATATCTATGTGCAGCCGATCAACTATCCGACCGTGCCGCGCAAGACCGAGCGCCTGCGCATCACGCCTACCCCGCTGCATTCCGACGCCGATCTCGAACATCTGGTTGGTTCGCTGCACCAGTTGTGGTCGCGCTGCGCGCTGGCGCGGCATGTGGCGTGATTGGTGGGTGATAGCTTATCCCCTCACCAACAAAATCTAAGACTTAGCTAAAGCTAAGATCTCTATTTTGTAACCTCTCCCACAAGGGGAGGGGTAAGGCGCCGGGAGCGCCGCAAGCTCCAGTTTCTCTCCCCTTATGGGAGAGAAAGCGATTTCAACATCTTAGCTTCAGCTCAGTGTTAGAAATCGCAAGTGAGGGGATCTTTCCGTCTCATGCCGCCATTTCCATCTTTGTGATCGCTTCCGCGGCTCGACGTCGCGCTTCCGCGTCGGCGGCAAAGACGTCGTCCATGGTGATGGCTGAACCGTATCCGACCATCTCGTCCATCACCTCTTCGGCGATGTCGGCCATCTGCAGAAAACCGATCCGCTTCTCAACGAAGGCATTGAAGGCGGTTTCTTCCGCTGCATTCATCACCGCGCCCTGCACGCCGCCGCGGTCCATGGCGGTGCGGGCAAGCCTCAGCGCCGGAAAACGTGTCTCGTCGGGCGCTTCGAAATCAAGCCGTGCCAGCTTGGCGAAATCCAGCCGTTCGACGTCGAGCTTCGGCCGATCCGGATAGGTCAGGGCATAGCCGATGGCAGTGCGCATGTCCGGGTAGCCGAGCTGGGCAAGCACCGAGCCATCGGTATAGCCCACCATGGAATGAATGATCGACTGCGGGTGAACGATCACCTCGATCTGGTCGGGCCGGACACCGAAGAGGTGTTTTGCCTCGATCATCTCCAGCGCCTTGTTGAACATCGAGGCGCTGCCGATCGAGATCTTCAGACCCATCGACCAGTTCGGATGGGCGCGGGCGATATCTGCGGTCACGTCGGCCATCTGCTCGCGGCTCCAAGTCCGGAAGGGGCCGCCGGATGCCGTCAGCACGATGCGCTCTACGGCATGGCGTTGGTCGTCCTCGAGCGACTGGAAGATCGCGCTATGTTCGCTGTCGACCGGAATGAGCTTGCCGCCGCCGTTCGCGACCGCCTTGACGAAGAGTTCTCCGGCCGAAACGAGGCATTCCTTGTTGGCGAGCGCGATATCCGCGCCACGCTCCGCCGCGGCGAGGGTCGGCGCCAGACCGGC